>NZ_JBQQBW010000003.1:0-167472 GCF_052245415.1 Streptomyces sp. 8N706
CCGCGCCGCCGCCGCTGCCCGTGAACGCGCGGTACGGTCCCGCACCTTCGCCGAGGAGCGCGCCCGCGAAGACGGCACCGCCGAGTCCAAAGCCCGTTCTCTGACGTCCGCGCTGGAAGCGGCGGAGAGCGCGGCCGGCGGGAGTTACGGCGACGTGGCGGCACGCATCAGCGAACTGCGCGGCACCCTGGCCCGGACGCGGCGCGAGAGCGACGATGTGGCCGCGGACCTTCTCCGGCTGTCGGAACGGGTCGGGGCGCTGGCCGTCAGCAAGGCCGAGGACGCGGGCCGCCGCGACGCCGCGGTCGCCGAGCGGGACACCGCCGCCGAACGTTTCCGGCACCTGTGCGCCCTCGGCTTCCCGGAGGACGCCGGTATCTCCCTCCCGCTCCCACCGAACGACGGGATCCGCGCCACTCTCGAAGCTGCCCGCGCCACCGCCGCGGCCTGGCCGTCCCTCGCCCACGGCGCGCGACACCTCGGTGACGCGCTGAGCCGTCTCACCGAAGCCGTTCACAGCGTCCGGCAGACCCTCGGCGAGCGTGCGGACCCGACGCTGGAAACCGACGACGACATCCAGGTGTTCGCCGCCTCCCTGGACGGTGTGCGGATGGGCGCGACGCGACTCCACGCCGCCCTGACCGCTGAGCTCGAGCGCGGCAGCGACGACATCACCACCGCCGAGCGCGAGCTGTTCGACACGACGTTCCACGGGGACGTCCGGCGCCATCTGGCCGACCGCATCCGGCAGGCGACCGAACTGGTCGACACGGTGAACACCCATCTGAGCCGAGTGCGTACGGCTTCCCAGGTGGCGGTACGGCTGGTGTGGCGGATCCACCCGGACCTCCCACCGGAGACCAGGGCGGCCCGTGACCTGCTGATGAAGGACCCGTCCCTGATCACCGGCACCGACCGCGAGGTCCTGCACGGGTTCTTCCGCAGCCGCATCGAGGAGGCCAGGTCCAAGAACACGGCCGCCACCTGGGAGGAGCAGCTCGCGGAAGTCCTGGACTACACGGCCTGGCACCAGTTCGTCGTCGAACTCGACCGCTCGAACGGCGCGGGCCGCCAACTGCTGACCAAGAAACTCCACGGCGCGCTGTCCGGCGGAGAGAAGGCGATCGCACTGCATCTGCCGCTCTTCGCCGCGGTGGCCGCCCACTACCAGGCCGTTCCGGAAGCCCCCCGGCTGATCCTCCTCGACGAGGTCTTCGTCGGGGTCGACGCCACCAACCGCGGCCAGGTCTTCAGCCTGCTCGGTGCACTCGACCTCGACCTGGTGCTGACCTCCGACCACGAGTGGTGCACCTACCGCGAGTTGAGCGGCATCGCCATCCACCAGCTCATCACCGGAGGTGACGGCGACAACGCCGTCACCAGCGCCCGCTTCGTCTGGAACGGCACGGACGTACTGCCCGACGGGGAGGAGACTCCCGTATGAGCCCGACGCGGCAGGCGCTCCCCGGTCCTGGGGAGCGCCTGCCGCGTGCTCGGTGGATCAGTCCTCGCTCTTGCTGAGCTCCCAGAAGCGCGGGACGGTCGAGGCGTCCAGGCTCCACTCGATCCCGAAGATGCCCTCACGGGCCACCGCGTACTGCTTGCCCTGCCACAGCGGCAGGACCGGCAGGTCGTCGGCCACGATGGACTGTATTTCCGCGAACTTCCGCGCGGTGACAGGCCGGTTGGCCTCGGCGACCGTGGCCGGTATCAGCTCCTCGGCGATGCGCTTCGACTCGTAGTTGTTGGAGATGACGTTGTTCTTGCTGAAGAACGGCGTGATGAAGATGTCCGGGTCCGGGTAGTCCGGGAGCCAGCCCCGGACGTAGACGCCGTACTTCCCGGCACGCACGCCCGCGTCGTACTCGTCCAGCGGGACGCTCTTCACCTCGGCCTGGAAGAGACCGCTCGCGTTCAGCTGCTGGGCGATCTCCTGGAACGCGGGCACCGTGGCCGCCCCGAAGCGGACGGGGGTCGTCCACAGGGTCAGCTTGACCTTGCCGTTGATGCCCGCTTCCCGCAGAGCGGCCTCCGCCTTGTCGCGCTGCGGCCGGTCGCCGTACTTGTCGAAGTAGGGCGTCTTGTGGCCGGTGATCCCTGCGGGGATCACCGAGTACAGCGGCTCCGCGGTGCGCTGGTACACATCGCGCACGAGCGCGGTGCGGTCGATGAGGTACGCGATGGCCTTCCGCACCCCGAGCTTCCCGGCCACAGGGTCCTTCATGTTGAAGACCATGTGCATCACCTCGGCGCTGGCCCCGTCGACGACCTTGACGCCCCCGCGGTTCTGGGTCGTCGTGTTCTCCAGCTCGTAGATGTCCTTGGCCGCCAGGCCGCGGTACGCCAGGTCCACCTCGCCCTTTTGCACCGCACGCTTCAGGGCGGCCTGGTTGCCGTGGAAGGACTTGACCGTCACACCGGAGTTCTGGACCTTTGCCGAGCCCTGGTACTCGGGATTGACAGAGAAGGCCGCCTCCTTCTTGTCGAAGGAGTCCAGCACGTACACACCCGAACCCACGACCTCGTTGTCCTCGCGGAGCTGGTCCGCGGGGTACTCGGTGTGGTCCACGATGGCGCCCGCATTCGACGCGATCTTCATGGGGAAGGTGGCATCGGTCTTGCGGAGACGGAAGACGACGGTCTTCTCGTCGGGGGTCTCGATCTTCTTGATCGACGAGAGGAGGTAGGCCGGGCCCTTCGGATCGTTGATCCTGAGCGTGCGCTCGAAGGAGTACGCCACATCCTTCGAGGTGAGGCTGTTCCCGTTGCTGAACTTCAGATCGTCCTTCAGCACGCAGCTGTAGACGCTGCTGCTGCTGTCCTTGAAGCCACAGCTCTTGGCAGCCTCGGGCTCAGGGGTCGTGCTGCCTCTCGGGAAGCTGATCAGCGACTGGAAGACGTTGTTGAACACCAACCACGAGCCCACGTTGTAGCCCGAGGCCGGGTCGAGGGACTGCACCTCGTCGGTCGTCCCCATGACCACCGGCTCCCCCGTGCCCGCGGCGTCCCCATCGCCCGAACCGCAGCCCGTGAGCAGGCCGGCGACCACTCCCACTCCGAGCGGGCCGGCCAGCCACTGGTGACGTTTTCTCAACCGCACGTTCCTCACACATTTCTCTGTCGGCCCACCAGGTGCCGCCGTGAGCCCGGCCGTACTGGCCCCGTCCGGGCTCCCACAGCTGCGCACCGGGGAGGAGTTGATCGCTCGCTCTCCGCCGCTGACGGCCGCCGCGAGCGGCGACGTACTGCCTGCCCTTCCACAGCGGGCGAACCCGGGGCGTCGTCGGTGACGATGTCCTGGATCCGCCGGAAGCGGATGGCCGCGGCGGAGCGCCGTCCTCCTGCCGAGTCAGGGGGACCAGCACCCTACGGATCATCCCGTTCCGGAAGAGGGGCGGGGCAGTTGTCCTGGGTGAAGAACGGATCGATGAAGTTGTCGGTGTCCGGCAGGTCCGGTAACCGGCCCATACCGTAGACGGCATCCTGACACCTCGGGAGAGCGGGGCGGAACCACTCAGAGGCCCGGCGCCCCCGTTTATGGCCCGGGTGCGCACAATGTCCGCAAAAGGAAGGGCGATGGAAGGGGTGGCACCGGGATGCCGTTCCAGGAGAAGATCATTTACGCCCCCCGCAGTGAGCGCCGCTGCATCCCCTCCCGGAGGAAGGTTACGCGAGCCCATGGCCTCAACGAGGACCCAGGTCGCCGTCATCGGCGCCGGCCCGCCGGTCTGACCTTGGCAAACCTGCTGCGTCAGCAAGGGATCGACTGTGTGCTGCTGGAAGCGCGGAGCCGCCGCTTCATCGAGCGGCACCCTCGTGCGGGCTTCCTGGAGGAGTGGGCCGTGCGTTTCCTGGAGCGGCACGGCATGGCCGGCCGGCTGCTGAGAACTGCGGAGCGCCACGGCTCATGCGAATTCCGCTACGACGGAACCCGGCATCCCTTCGGATACGCGGAACTCACCGGACGGCACCATTTCGTATACCCGCAACAGGAGTTGGTGACGGACCTTGTGGGGTTTTTCGCCGACGGCGGCGGGGATGCCCGTTTTGAAGTGCGTGACCTGGAATTGCACCAGGTGGAGTTGGCAGTACCAGGAGTTCTCACAGTGGTTCTCCGAGCTGCTCCATGGCACGACGGCGGGCGGCTCCGGCCCGGGGCACCCCGATCCGTTCCGCGCCAAGGTCGCGGGCGCACGCCTGCGCCGCCTGCTGGAGTCCCCGGCGGCGGCGGCCGCGTTCGCCGAGCTGTACATCGGCCGCTACCCCGCCGAAGGCTGAGCGTGCCGCCGGACGAGGCCGGGCCAGGGGCAGGGCCTCCCCGCTTCCGTGGGGCCGCCGGTCACCCGGTCGCGCTGGTGATCACCGCGAAGCGCGCACCGAAGGGGTCGACGAACATGGCGAGCCGTCCGATGCCCTCCGCGTCCTCGGCCGGAATGATCGCGGTGGCGCCGTGCTCGGTGGCCGTGGCGACCGCGGCGTCGCAGTCCGGCACCTCGAAGTACGGATGCCAGCTGGACACCGTGCCGGCCTCCAGATTCTCCGGGGGCAGCTGCATGATGCCGCCGTGAAGGGCTTCCTGCCCGCCGCCGGACGGGGCGACGACGGTGTACGTGATGCCGGCGACCGGCAGGTCCTCGGTGTTCCAGGAGAAGACCGACCGGTAGAAGTCCTTCGCCGCGGCCGCGTCCGAGGTGTACAGCTCGGTCCAGCACAGGCTGCCCGGGACCGTGACCGCCTCCAGGCCCTTGGTGTCCCCGGGCTGCCAGACGGCGAACCGGGCCCCGGTGGGATCCGTGAACCCCGCCATCCGGCCGGCCGTGAAGACATCGAACGGGGCGAAGCGGACGGTGCCGCCGGCCTGCTCGACCGCCGTGGCGGTGGCGCCCGCGTCGGCGGTGTGGAAGTACAGCGTCCAGGCGGGACTCGCGCCCTCCTCGGTGAGCGGGCCGACCGCTGCGACGGTCCTCCCGTCCAGCTGGAAGAAGCCGTAACCGCCCGCCTCGGGGCCCGCGGAGCGGAACGTCCAGCCGAACAGGGTGCCGTAGAAGTCGGTGGCGGCCTCGATGTCCGGAGTGCCGAGGTCGAGCCAGTTCGGGGTGCCCGGGGCGTAGTCGGTCGTGAGCATGACGGTTCTTCCTCCGGCTGTTCTCGGGGAGCTGCCGGCCCGCCGCACGGGTGCGGACCGGCGGCGCACTCCTGGGAAGGCCTCAGCATGGCAGCGGACACCGACACCGGTCGGCCGACGCGCCCCCTGCACCCGCACGGCGGCGTCGAGAACGGGCGCCGGGCCGTCGAAGGCCGACGAGTGTGCCTTCTGCCGGGGCCGCGGGCCCGACACGCGCCGCCCCCGGCCGAAGGCCGGGGGATGGGGCACTCCGTCCGGCCTCGGCCCGGGCCCCCGCGCGGGAGGGAGTCCCGGGGCGGGACTCCCTCTGTGCGCATCAGGCCATCGGGCGTGCCTCGACCGCCGAGACCGGTGCCTGGTGACCGCCGCTGGCGAGCATCCGCACCTCGGCGCGGTCGCTGATCTCCGCCCGTACGATGCCGGTGTCGTCCATGTACACAGGGTGCCCGCCCGGGCCGCTCCGCTCCGTGCGGTGCACCACCACCACGTCCTCCACGGTCGGCGCCGAGGAGCCCGGATGTACGAACACCAGCTCGTATTCATCACGCTGCCCCATGACACCCTCCACTGTCGCGACCTCTCCAATACACTGCCTGCCTGATTACCCAAAACGGGACATTTCACACACGTGTACGCGAGGCTGCCGAGCCGCCCGGCATGCGGCGCCGGACCCGGGAGCACACGGGGTGCGACGGTCGTCACCGTGGGGGAGCGACCGGCTCAGCGGCCGGAGCCGTTGGGACCCGCTCGGCAGCCGAGGCACCGGAGGTCCCGCTCAGCCGCCGAAGCCCCGGACGAGGAGCACCACATCCACCGCGGCCACGCCGACCGCGGCCAGGAACGGCACCCGTGGCCGCACCCGCCCGAGGGCCGCCGCGCCCACCGCCGCCACCGCGACGAGCAGCACGACGGGCACGCCGTACCGGTCCGCCCCTCCGGGATCGGTCAGGACCAGCAGCGCCGAGGCCGCTACGAGCGGGAAGGGCAGGAGCAGCCGCACCCCGGACGGCCCGAGCCGCTGCGGCCAGCCCCGCACCCCCGTCCTCAGATCGTCCTCGATGTCCGGCAGCACATTGGCCAGATGGGCCCCCACCCCCAGCAGCGCCGCCGCCGCGACCAGCGGCCACGCCGGCCAGGGGTGGCCCGGCAGTCCCAGGGCGACGAAGGCGGGCAGGCTGCCGAAGCCCACCGCGTACGGGAGCCAGGACCAGGAGGCCGCCTTCAGACGGAGGTTGTAGGCCCAGGCGGCGCCGACACCGACGAGATGCGCCACGCCCGCGAGCACCCCCGAGGCCAGCGACAGCGGCACGCACAGGGCGAGTGCGATCAGCGACGCCGAGCGCACCGCTCCCACGGACACCGCACCCGAGACCACCGGCTTCCCGGACCGGCCAGCGGCGGTGTCCCGCTGCGCGTCGGCAGCGTCATTGCACCAGCCCACCGAGAGCTGGCCCGCCAGCACCGCACCCGCCACGGCCGCGCACCCCGGGCCGCCGCGTCCCGCGCTCATCGCCAGACCGGTGGTCAGCACAGTGACCGCCGCTGTCGGTACCGGATGACAGGCCCTCAGCAGAGCCCTCAGCGGACCGCCTGCCGTCCGGTACCGGATCGCGGCGGTCGCGGCCTCTGACGGGTCATTGGATGCCACGTACGGATCGTAGGGGCGTCCCGCGGCCGCGAACGCGCCGCCCGCGACCTTCCTCACGGATTGCCCCGGACGGGTGCGCGGAAGCATGAGCGGGTCCTTCCGGGGGCACCTGCATGAGGTCCTGACCGCCCGCCGACCGGGGAGCCGGATGAGCCGTATCGCCGCCGTGCACGGAGTTCTGGCACCACACCGTCATGAACAGCACCAGATCACCGATCTGATGGCCCGTATCTGCCTCCCGGCAGGGCGGGACCGGTCGGTCCTGGACCGGTTGCACTCCAGCGCGAAGGTGCGTTCCCGCCACACGGTGCTGCCCCTGGACCGGTACGCGGCCCTCGACGGCTTCGGCACGGTCAACGACACCTTCATCACCGCCGCGACGGACCTCGGTGCCGAGGCGGTCGACGGCGCGCTGCACGCTGCCGGAATCTCCCCGCGCGAGGTGGACCTGCTGGTCTTCACCTCGGTGACCGGCATCGCCGCCCCTTCCGTGGACGCCCGGCTCGTGGGCCGCCTCGGTCTGCGGCCGGATGTCAAGCGCCTCCCCCTCTTCGGGCTCGGATGTGTGGCCGGGGCGGCCGGAATCGGCCGGCTGCACGACTATCTCCGGGGCTGGCCCGACCAGGTCGCCGTGCTGCTGTCCGTGGAACTGTGCTCACTGACCTTCCAGCGCGGGGACGCCTCCCTCGCCAACCTGGTGGCCGGCGGGCTGTTCGGCGACGGCGCCGCCGCGCTCGTGGCCTGCGGCAACGACCGGCGGCCGAAGAGGTCGCATGCCACCGTCGTGGCCACGCGCGCCCATCTGTACCCGGACACCGAGCGGGTGATGGGCTGGGACATCACCGACACCGGCTTCCGCGTCGTACTCGACCAGACCGTCCCCGATGTCGTGCGCAAGCACCTCGCCGACGATGTCGACGCCCTGCTCGGGGACCACGGCCTCAAGAGGCAGGACGTCACCGCATGGGTGTGCCACCCGGGCGGGCCGAAGGTGCTCGAAGCCATGTCCGAGACGCTCGATCTGCCGGCCGGCGCACTCGACCTCACCTGGCGTTCCCTCGCCCAGGTGGGCAACCTCTCCTCCTCGTCGGTGCTGCATGTGCTGCGGGACACCGTCGCCCAGCGGCGGCCCCCGCCCGGCACCCCGGGCCTGCTGCTCGCCCTCGGCCCCGGCTTCTGCTCCGAACTCGTTCTGCTGCGCTGGTGAGGGGAGGAAGATGAGCTGGTACGCGATGCTGGTGCTGGCCGTCGGAGCCGAGCGAGTGGCCGAACTCGCCGTCGCCCGCCGCAACGCCCGCTGGAGTCTGGCGCGTGGGGGAGTCGAGTCCGGGCGGGGCCACTACCCCGTCATGACGCTGCTGCACACGGGCCTGCTGGCCGGCTGCCTGTACGAAGTCTGGGCGGGCCACCGGCCGTTCGTGCCCGCCCTGGGGTGGCCCATGCTGGCGGTGGTCGTGGCGGCGCAGGGGCTGCGCTGGTGGTGTGTCGCCACGCTGGGCCGGCGCTGGAACACCCGGGTGATCGTGCTTCCGGGCCTGCCGCTGGTCACCAGGGGCCCGTACCGGTGGCTGCGCCACCCCAACTACGTGGCCGTGGTGGCCGAAGGAGCCGCCCTGCCCCTCGTCCACAGTGCCTGGATCACCGCGCTCGTCTTCACCACCGGCAACGCCGTTCTGCTCGCCACGCGGATCCGCTGCGAGGAGGCCGCCCTCACGGCGGCAGCCGCGGAGGCCGGCGGGGGCGTACCCGCATGATCGACCTGTTGGTGGCGGGCGGCGGCCCGGTCGGTCTGGCCGCAGCCATCCACGCCGCCCTGGCCGGTATGGAGACGGTCGTGCTGGAGCCGCGTCCGGGACCGGTGGACAAGGCGTGCGGTGAAGGGATCATGCCCGGCGGGGTGCGGTCGCTGCGTGCCCTCGGTGTGGAGGTCCATGGCCGGGACCTCCGCGGCATCCGCTATCTGGACGGGCGGCGGTCCGCCGAGACCGCCTTCCGCGGGGAGTGCGGACGGGGTGTGCGGCGGACCGTCCTGCATGCCGCGCTGGCGCGCCGTGCGGCCGAACTCGGCGTCGTGACCGTGCCGGAGAGCGTGAGCGAGGTGCGCCAGGGGCCCGGCTGGGTGGCGGCGGCCGGCCGGCGGGCCCGCTGGCTGATCGCGGCCGACGGTCTGCACTCACCGGTCCGCAGAGCGCTGGGGCTGGAGGTACCGGCCCGCGGCGGCGCCCGCCGGTACGGGCTCCGGCGCCACTACCGTGTCGCGCCCTGGACGGACTTCGTCGAAGTGCACTGGTCCTCGCAGGGCGAGGCGTATGTGACCCCGGTCGCCGACAACCTGGTCGGGGTCGCCGTCCTGAGCCCCGCGCGGTGCGGCTACGCCACCCACCTCGAGCGTTTCCCGCTGCTCGCACCGCTGCTCGAGCTGCCGCCGGTCACACCCGTACGCGGAGCCGGACCGATGCGCCAGCGGGTCAGCAGCCGGGTCGCCGGCCGGGTGCTGCTGGCCGGCGACGCGGCAGGCTACGTCGACGCGCTCACGGGCGAGGGCATCGCTCTGGGCCTCGCCTCGGCGGAGGCGGCGGTGCGCTGTCTCACCGCGGGGCGCCCGCGGGACTACGAGCGGGCGTGGCGCCGGCTGTCGCGGCGTCACCGCCTGATGACCGGGGCGCTCGTCCGTGTGGGCAGCCGGGCGAGTACGGCCCGGCTGATCGTTCCCACCGCGGCCGGAGCGCCCGCGGTCTTCGGCGCCGCGGTCCGCGCCCTTCAATGAGCGCCGCGCCGGTGGAGTGGACCGGGCGCCGACGGCTGTCCCTCGAGGGCGCAGCCGTCCGGTTGCCCTCCGGTGACGGCCGCCGGCGATGTCCGGTTGCCCACCGGTGTCAGTCGACGGCGGCGAGCAGCCGTGCCTCGCTCTCCTCGTACCGCCGTCGGCTCTCCTGCCCCGACTGCGGGCGACGGCGGTGTTCCCACCGGCTGCCCAGCCAGCCCGCCAGATAGCCGACGGGGATGGAGACCAGCCCCGTGGAGGTGAGCGGGAACCAGTGGAAGTCGACGTCGGGGAAGGCCGCACCCGGCGAGCCCGAAACGGCCTTGGAGAAGGCCATCAGCACCAGCGCGGACCCCGCGCCGCCGTAGAGCGTGGCGAGCAGCCCGGTACGGGTGAAGCCCTTCCAGAACAGCGAGTACGTCAGCGCGGGGGCCACCGCCGAGGCGCCGATGCAGACGGCCAGGGTGGTGAGCACCGCGACGTCCCAGTTCTGGACCAGCGCGGCCAGGACGATGGCGATGGTGCCCACGCCGACGCTCGTCCATCCCGCCACCGTCATCTCGGTGCGCGGCTCCGCCTGGCCACGGCGTATCACCTGCGCGTACAGGTCATGGGCGAGGGACGAGGCCGCGGCGAGGGTCATGCCCGCGACGGAGGACAGCAGGGTGATGAACACCATTCCGGCCACCGCCGCGTACAGCAGGGTCGCGCCCACCGAGGCGGGGTCCCCTCCGAGCGCATGGGAGAGCAGCAGCACGGACGTCCTGCCATGGGGATCGGCCGTGGTGATCAGGCGCGAACCCACCAGCGCCGCGGCGCCCGCACCCATGACGATCACCAGCAGACAGAAGACGGTGACCGCAGCGACCGCCCAGGACATCGAGCGGCGTACGGCGGGTGCGTCCTGGGAGGAGTACAGACGCATCGTGATGTGCGGCAGACAGGCCACGCCGAGCACGACGCTGAACTGCACACTGACGAAGTCGAGTTTGGCGCTGGTCGACTCCCCCAGTTGCAGGCCCTGTTCCAGGAACGCGGGGCCGGCGCCGCTGCCGCGCTGTGCGGCCTGCAGCAGCGCGTCCGTGCTCCAGTCGAAGCGGTTCAGCACCAGGAAGGCGATGACGGCGCTGGTGCCGAGCAGCATCACGATCTTGATGATCTGGATGAGTGCGGTGCCCTTCATACCGCCCAGGGCCGCATACACGATCATGAGGGTGCCGACGATGACGATGGACGCCGTCTTGGCGCCGTCGAGGGGGATGTCGAGGATGAAGGTGAGCAGCGAACCCGCCCCGGACAGCTGGACGACCAGGAAGGGCAGGGAGGCGGCCAGAGTGACCACGCAGGCGGCGATGCGTACGGACCGGCCCGGCATGTTGCGGGCCAGGACGTCGCCCATGGTGTACTTCCCGGCGTTGCGCAGGGGTTCGGCGAGCAGGAACATCAGCAGGACCAGGGACAGCGCGGTCGCCATTGCCAGGACGAAGCCGTCGTAACCGGCGAGCGCGATGATGCCCGTCGTGCTCAGTACGGTGGCCGCGGAGACGTAGTCGCCCGCGATCGCCATGCCGTTCTTGAACGGGGTGAGCGTCCGGTAGCCGGTGTAGAAGTTGGCCAGTTCGTCCCGGTCGGGACCGGCCATCACACACAGCAGCAAGGTGATGGTGACCAACGCCGTGAAGAGCAGCAGGACGGCGGTCTGCGTGTGGGAGGTGAAGTCGTTCACCGGCGGGCCTCCGCGCCTTCGGCCTGTCGCCGGATGTCCTGCGCCAGGGGGTCGACGGACCGCCGTGCGCTGCGCTCGTACCAGCGGATCGCCGCGACCGTCACCCCGAGCTGGAGCAGCCCCAGGAAGAGCCCGAGGTTCAGGTCTCCGACGACGCGCGTCGCGATCAGGTCCTCGGCGAAGGTGGAGAGGATCACATAGATGACGAAGTAGCCGAGCGCGGTGAGCGTGGACAGTCTGCGCAGCAGCTTGTAGGCCGAAAGCAGCGACCTGAGATCTGTACGGTGCGGGTGCGGGTGCGGGTGCGGGTGCGGGTGCGGGTGCCGGGCGTGCCGGTGGCGGCCTTCGGGGGTGGCCATCGGCCGGCTGTCATGAGGCGCCCAGGGCTCCTGGTAGAGCGAGGGGCCCGTTGACCGCGTCGGCGGTGGTCCGGGTTGGTGCCAGTTGTCGCCGACGTACGTCATCGCCCGATCCTTCAGCTCTTGGACGGCATGGGAGACAGCGCACCGAGGGCCGGGACGAGTGTCCCGGAAACTCCACGTGTCTTCGCGCGGCCTGGTCGTCCCCGGGCTCCGGGCGGACTTCCGCTGCACATCGCGCTGGGGGTCACCGCCGTTCCCTTCGGCGCCCCGGTCCGCGCACGATACCGACTGGTTGGGACGCTGCAAAGGCCTCTTGCGAGGTTTCTCCCCGCGAAGAGTGTGTGCCGTCTCCGCGGCCCAGGACCTCCTGTTGTGGAGGGCGCCGAGGGGCTCGGGAGTTCCGCGGACCGTCGATGGACCGGCAGGGGCATCCGCTCGACGGCCTGCTCCCGGGGAGCTGACCGCTGACGCGGCGCCAACCCTCCCGCCGGAGCCGGCCCGAGCCGGCGCCGACGGGACGCCGAAGTCAGCCGTGCGCGGCCATGACGTGCTTGACCCGGGTGTAGTCCTCCAGGCCGTGCAGGGACAGGTCCTTGCCGTAGCCGGACTGACCGAACCCTCCGTGCGGCATCTCGGCCGCCAGCAGGCCGTGGGTGTTGATCCAGACGCAGCCGAAGTCCAGACGCGTGGTCAGCCGGGTGGCCCGGCCGTGGTCGCGTGTCCAGACCGAGGCGGCCAGGCCCTGCGGCACACCGTTGGCCAGCGCCACGGCCTCGTCGTCGTCACCGAAGCGCTGCACCGTGATGACCGGCGCGAAGATCTCCTCCTGGACGATCTCGTCGTCCTGTGACAGACCGGAGACCACGGTCGGTGCGAGGAAGTACCCGCTGTCACCGTGCTGGTGGCCCCCGCAGTGCAGTCGCGCGTGCTCCGGCAGCCGGTCCAGCAGGCCCAGCACCCGGGACAGTTGGATCTCGCTGTTCAACGGGCCGAAGTCGGCCCCGGGCTTCATCGCCTCGGCCCGCTCGGTGAGCGCTGCGACGAACGCGTCGTGGACGTCCGCGTGGACCAGGACCCGGGTGGCGGCGGTGCAGTCCTGTCCTGCGTTGTAGAACGCGGCGGCCACGATCCCCTCCGCCGCGGCGGGCACATCGACGTCGTCGAAGACCAGCACCGGTGCATTGCCGCCCAGTTCCAGGTGTGTGCGCTTGAGCGTGGCGGCGGCGCTGCGGGCCACCTCGATCCCGGCGCGGGTCGACCCGGTGATCGACACCATGGCGGGCACCTCGTGCTCGACCAGCAGCCGTCCGGTGTCACGGTCGCCGAGCACGACGTTGAAGACCCCGGGCGGCAGGACCTCGGCGGCCACCTCGGCGAGCAGAACCGTGCTGCTGGGCGTGGTGTCGGCCGGCTTGACCACCACGGTGTTCCCCGCCGCGATCGCGGGGGCGATCTTCCATACGGCCATCATCAGCGGGTAGTTCCACGGGGTGATCTGGGCGATCACCCCGACCGGCTCCCGCCGCTGGGACGAGGTGTGCCCGGCCAGGTACTCACCGGCCGAGCCGCCGTGCATCAGCCGTGCCGCACCCGCGAAGAACCGGATCTGGTCGACGCACTGGGGGAGCTCCTCCTCCAGCACCACCTGACGGATCTTGCCCGTCTCCCGGCACTCCGCGTCGGCGAACTCCTCCGCCCGTGCGAGGAGAGCGGCGGCAAGCGCCAGCAGCGCCTCCTGACGCTCGGCGGGCGTGGTCGCCGCCCAGCCGGGGAAGGCCGCCTCGGCCGCGCGTACCGCCCGGTCCACCCCGGCGGCGTCCGAGACCACCGCGGCGGCGGACACCTCACCGGTCGCGGGGTCGATCAGCTCGCTCGTACGGCTGCCCCCGGCGTCCCGGCGACCATCGATCACATTGCCTACGGTGGTGGTCATCGAATGCTGTCCTTCTCTGTGGGGCACTGCGCGGGTGCTGCTGTGCGGCGCCGACGGTGCGCGCGGTACGCCCCTGGCCCGGGCGCCCGGGCGCGGCCGGGGGGCGGTGACGTCCCACGATGAACCATGTCCCTGGCCTCTGAATACCTGGCAACCTGCACTGTGAGGCTCCGGTGGATGTGCGAAGTGCACATAGGGCGCCGCCGGGGCCGCGGCGGTGGGGCGAAAGGCGGAGCGGACGCGTGAAAGTTATTGACAGTCTCTGAGGCTGTGGTGAAACTAACTTTCACCGCCGCTCGCCACGGCACCCGCGAACCTGGAAGTGCCAGAGATGACCACCTCCGTACACGGCCCTGCCCAGGAGACCGTCGGCTCGCCGCGCTCACGCCGAGCGCTGGTGGCGGGGTCGGTCGGCAACTTCATCGAGTGGTACGAGTTCGGCGTCTACGGCTACTTCGCGACGATCATCGCCGCGAACTTCTTCACCCCTGAGGGCGGAAGCGACGCCGAGGGGCTCATCAAGACGTACGCCTCCTTCGCGCTGGCCTTCTTCTTCCGGCCGGTGGGCGCCGCGCTCTTCGGCCGCGTGGGCGACCGTATCGGCCGCCGCCCCACGCTGATCCTCGTCCTCCTGCTCATGACCGGGGCCACCACGCTGATCGGTCTGCTCCCCACCCACGCCACGCTCGGGGCGGCCGCTCCCTGGCTGCTCACCCTGATGCGCGCGGTGCAGGGCCTCTCCGCGGGAGGCGAGTTCGGCGGTGCGGTGTCGATCATGACGGAGTTCGCGCCCCGCGGCAGGCGCGGGCTGTACGGGTCGTGGCAGTCCTTCACGGTGGCGCTGGGCCTGCTGGCAGGCGCGGGCATGGCGGCGCTGCTCGCCACCGTGCTCTCCGCCACCGAACTCGACGCGTGGGGCTGGCGGGTGCCGTTCCTGATGACCCTTCCCATGGGGCTCGCCGCCCTGTGGCTGCGGCTGCGCCTGGAGGAGACTCCCCCGTTCCGGCGGATCCGTGAGGACCTCCCCGCCACGTCCGGCGGGCCGCGGACCTCCCGGGCCGCCGGGCCCCGTACGGGCGAGGTGGCCGTGGCGATCGTGCTGGGCGCCGGACGGCTCATGGGCTGGTCGGCGGCGGGATACACCTTCCTCGTCGTGCTGCCCGCCTATCTCCAGAGCACGCTCGACGCGACCTTCCAGCAGGCGCTGGTGGCGACCGTACTGGCCAACCTGGGCTTCGCCGCCTCGATCGTTCCGGCGGGTGCGCTGAGCGACCGGGTCGGCAGGCGCGCGGTGATGACGACCGGGGCGGCGCTGGTGGTGCTGCTCGCGTTCCCGCTGCTGAACCTGCTCCAGGACCCGGCTGCCCCGCCCCTCGGCAAGGGTCTGGCGGTGTGCGTGGCAGGTGCCGTCGTCGGGCTGATGGCGGGACCCGGCCCGGCCATGCTCGCCGAGATGTTCCCGACAGGCGTCCGGTACACCGGCCTCGGCCTGGCGTACGCGCTGTCCAACGCCGTGTTCTCCGGCTGCGCGGGGCTCATCATCACCGAACTGATCCAGCGCACCGGCCATGCCGACATCCCGGCGTACTACGTGGCCGGGACCTGTCTCGTCAGCGTTGCGGCGCTGCTCACCCTGCGTGGGGACGACCACCGGCGCTCCCTGCGCGACTGACACCCCCCAGCGCTGTGCGCGACCGTCCCCGACCGACCAGGAGAGCGAACGAACGATGCGGGTGATCGGGCTGATGTCGGGCACCTCCTTCGACGCGATCGATGCCGCCGCCGCGGATCTGACGCTCGAGGAGGACACTCTCGTCCTGACCCCGCTGGGGCTGGTGAGCGATCCCTGGCCCGATGAGCTACGGGCCGCGCTGGCCGCGGCGCTGCCGCCCGCGGCGACCACCCTGCAGGAGATCTGCCGGCTCGACACCCGGATCGGCCAGGCCTTCGCGGCGGCCGCCGTACGGGCCCGCCGGGAGCTGTGCGAGGACCGCGCCGACCTGATCACCTCCCATGGGCAGACGGTCTACCACTGGACGGAGCACGGCCGGGTGCACGGGACGCTCCAGATCGGACAGCCCGCCTGGATCGCCGAAGCCACCGGCTGTCCTGTGGTGTCGGACCTGCGGACCCGGGACGTCGCCGCCGGGGGCCAGGGCGCACCGTTGGTGAGCGTCGTCGACGTCATGTGGCTGCGCGGCCGGCCCGGCGTACCCGTCGCCCTGAATCTGGGAGGCATCGCCAACATCACGGCGGCCGGGGAGGCGGGCGAACCCATCGCCTTCGACACCGGCCCCGCCAACGCCCTGATCGACGTGGCGGTCCGGGATCTGACCCACGGCCGGATGGACTACGACGCGGAAGGACGCCTGGCCGCCCGGGGGAGCGTTGACGCGGAGTTGCTCCAACGGCTCCTCGACGAGCCGTACTACGCCCAACCGGCGCCCAAGACGACCGGCAAGGAAGCGTTCCATCTGCCGTATCTGCGGGCCGAGTTGACGGGCTACGCCCCGCTGCCGGCCGAGGACGTCGTCGCCACCCTCACCCAGCTGACCGCCCGGACCGTCGCCGACGCGGTGCGTACGGTCAAGGCGACCGAGGTCATCGCTTCCGGCGGCGGCACCCGCAACCCGGTTCTGATGTCCATGCTCCGCAGCGCACTTCCCGGGATCCCGCTGCGGACCTCCGACGAACTCGGCCTGCCGTCCGCCGCCAAGGAGGCCTACGCCTTCGCCGTGCTCGGGTACCTGACCGTCCATGGCCTGGCTGGCACCGTGCCGGCGTGCACCGGAGCCCGTCGTCCCAGCGTCCTGGGTTCCCTCACCCCCGGCGCCCGCGGTCTGCGTCTGCCGCCACCGCCGGAGACTCCACCCCTGCGCCTGCGTCTGCGGATGGCGGCCTCAGGCCGGTGACGGCCGGCGGGCCCTGAGGCCGCGCCGGCCGCCCCGGAGGGCCGTGTCCGGCCGACGCGGCCGTCCGTCTCGCAGGGTGAAGTGGGCCCGGTTCCGCGCTCGTACGGTGCGTCCCCCGTTCTCGCCGGTTCTCCCCCGCACCCGTACCGGCCCTGAAGGTGAGGGCCGGTACGGGTACGGGCTCTCCGCCCCGAGGTGTACGCGCAGGGGCTGCGGCCGGTCGGTGTGGACGTTGTTCCCCGCAGCCTCCCTCGCAGCCGACGTGGACGGACCGCGTCCCCGGCCCGCTATGCGTGGGCGAGTAGCGCGTAGAGCAGGGGGATCCGCGGGGACGCGTCAGGCAGCCGCCACCAGCCCGTCGCGGTGCGGACCATCCGGGGCCACCGGGGCCAGGGCAGCTCGTCGCCCTCCCTGAGCTTCGCGATCCGCAGGCCCGCCCCGACCAGGGCGTTGATCACCTCGTCGAGCCCGTGCATCCATTCGAAGCTCTCGGTCGCGCCCTCCACGGCAGGGCCGTCGGTGTACGTGTAGGTCGCGTCCCGGCGGACGGCACCGCGGCCACCGAGGTAGTCGTGGCGCAGCAGGAGTCCGTCCCCCTCGCCGTCGGCCGGCGTGCGGCCCAGGGCCTGGAACAGCGGGTGGAATTCCACGATGTACAGCTGCCCTCCGGGCCGGAGCAACCCGGCGACGAGTCCGGCCCAGCGGTCGAGATCCGGCAGGTAGCAGAGGGCGCCTTTCCCGGTGTAGATCAGATCGAACCGGCGCTCGCCGAGCACGTCGGCCGCGTCGTAGACGTTGGCCCGGACGTAGGCGACGTCGGCACCGGCGCGCGCCGCGATGTCGCGTGCCGCGGCCACCGACGCACCGGAGATGTCCAGGCCGACCGTACGGGCTCCGCGTTCGGCGAAGGCGATCGTCTCGGTGCCCAGATGGCACTGCAGATGGAGCACGTCCCGCCCGGCGGGCGCGCCGAGGTCCTCCCACTCGAACGAGGCGAACCAACGGGAGGGGGCGGGGGCTTCGCTCAGACCGTAGAAACGGCTGGCGAGGTGGACGGGGGTCCGCGCGTCCCAGTTGGCCTGATTGGTCTGCATCATCTGACGGACAGCGGGATCGAACCGTTCGGATGCCTCAGTCATGGACCCCTCCAACCTTGGTGCCGGCCTCCCCGGGCGCCAACGGGGAGAAGGTTCGAGCCCTGCCCCACCGACCCGGGCAGCGGGGCTCGATCCGGCGACAGCGCGGGTGTCTCATGGGACGTGGCCGGCGGCTGCGGGATACGCGTCGCACGGATGCGGGGGCCCCGGACTCCCTCCGGACACTTGGCTGCGCGACCCTCGGGATTCCGTGGATCGCGGTGGAGGGCGCGTGGGGTCGCGGAACACCAGGGAGCCCGGCCGGGCGGCGACGGGGGATGCACCACCCGACCGGGCATAATCACAGCCTAGAGGGTTGATCACGACGAAGGGGCGGGTTGCATGAGGGTTGCATGTAGTTGGTGGCGGGAGAGTTTCTGATCCACGACGTGAGCACGCGAGCCGTACGAGGTGCTCGGCCTGGTGGCGCAGGGCGGGTCGGGCGGATGTCGGGTCGTCATGAGCCCGCGGGCCCGCATCCCGGCGGGGAATCGCCGGGATGCTCCCACAGGGGGTGTTCGCGGCGGGCCCAGCCCGGGTCGACCGTTCCGGTGCGAAGACCCCGGCGGGACTCCGGATCGCGGACCGCCATCCGCACATGCCCGGCAATGACCACCGCGAGGGCGAGCGCGAGCCAGTCGTGCACGAAGGTCGCGCCCGTGCGCCAGAGGACCGGGGCGAGGCCCGTGAACCACATCAGCAACCCCGTACCCAGCATGACCAGAACGGCGCCGGCGGTGTACGCCGCGTAGAGCTTCTGACCCGCGTTGAACTTGCCGGCCGGGCGGGACGGGGCCCGTTGGCCGCGGCGCAGGGCGGCGCGCAGCCAGCGACGGTCGTGGGAGCCGAAGCGGTTGAGCCGGCGCAGGTCGGAGCGGAAGGCGCGACTGAAGAGGCCGAGCAGTGCGGGGGCGGGCAGCAGCAGCCCCGACCACTGGTGGAGGGTGACCACCAGGGCGCGTCGGCCGACGAGTTCCGCGAGGAAGGGGAGGTAGAGACAGCCGGCGGTCACCATGCAGATGCCCATCAGGACGGCGGTGGCCCGGTGGACCCAGCGCTCGGCCGGGGTGAAGCGGGATACGCGCGGGCGGTCGGGGCCGTCCGGGCCGGGGGTCTCCGCCTCGGCGCGGGGGCGGGCCTCAGGTCGTCGGAGCATCGTCGCGTCCGTTCGATGTCCCGACCCAGGCGTCGATGTCGTAGCCCCGCTTCTCCCAGTACCCGGGGCGCACCTCCCGGGTGAGGGTGATCCCCGACAGCCACTTGGCGGACTTGTAGAAGTACATCGGCGCCACATACAGCCGCGCCGGCCCGCCGTGCCCGTGGGTCAGCGGCCTGTCCCGCAGGCGCAGGGCGACCAGCACGTCGGGCCGACGGGCCTGTTCGAGGGTGAGGCTCTCGCTGTACGCGCCGTCGAAGCAGGTGAAGCGGACCGCCGTGGCCTCCGCCCGTACGCCGGCGGCGTCGAGCAGCCGGGACAGCCGTACGCCCTCGAAGGGGGTACTGGGCACCCGCCAGCCGGTGACGCACTGGACGTCCCGTACGAGCCGGTCCTGGGGCAGTGCGCGCAGATCCGCGAGCCGGTGGGCGGCGGGCCGGTCGACGAGCCCGCCCACGGTCAGCCGGTAGTCCTCCGGCGTCCGGTGTGGGACCGAGGAGGCGACGGAGTAGTAGCGGAAGCCCCCGCTGCCGGGAAGCAGCCCGGTCAGCCCAGTGGGGTCCTTGTCCGCGGCGGCTCCCAGGGCGGAGTCCACGCGGTCCTGGAGATGGGGCGCGGCCGCCACGCCTGCCGCGCCGAGGCCGAGCATGCCGAGCACGAGACGGCGGCCGACCGGCGTGCCGTGCCCGTCGGCTGGGGTGTCTTCGGTGGTCACCTCTTGATTCGAGCACCGAGCGGCGGCTCTGGCCAGGGTGTCCGGGCAGCCGTCAGACCTTCGTCAGGACTGCCACCCGCCCGGGCCCGCACCGACCGGCCGGTTACGGAAACGCCCGTACTCCCGCGCGGTAGACCGTATGGACTTGGCGCAGGGTGGATGTCCCCGTGCCGGCGGCTTGTCATCCCGCGCCTCGGCCCGGTCCGTGGAGGACCGTCTCCCTGGGGCTCCCCCTGGACGGGCGGGCTTCTCCGCAGACCGGAGCAGGCGTACGCCGGGATCGCGGCCTCCCGGAAGCGAGCGGCGGGCGCGCCGAGGGGACGGCCCCTGCGGTCCGACGGTCCCTCACCCGCCAGAGCCATGCGATATCGCGTCCGAAGGACCAGGCGAGCAGGGCCAGTGCCAGGAAGACGGCCGCGAACGCCGGCAGGCGCGGGAGCACCCCCGCGGCGGCCACCAGGAGGGCTATCCCCTGCAGGGCCGCGACCGCCTTGCGGGCCGTGCTGGGCGGCAGCGCCCCGCGCAGCCACGGCAGCACCCACGCCGCAGCGACGAAGGCGTACCGCATACCGCCGATCAACAGCACCCACGCGCCCATCGACAGGGCGACATGGACACTGAGCACCAGGATGAGAACGGCATCGACCTCCATGTCGAAGCGTGCCCCCAGGGGGGAGGCCGTCCCGGTGCGCCGGGCGACCTGGCCGTCGACCGCGTCGAGAACCAGCGCCACCGCGGCGAGGGTCACCAGGAACGCGACCGGCGGCTCCCTCCCGATGGAGTCCGCGACCAGCGCGGTCACACCCCCGACGAGTGTCGCCCGGGCGAGGGTGACCTGGTTGGCCGGTCCGAAGGCCCGGGTCCAGGACCGGCGCAGGGCGAGCGTGAGCACGGCCCAGGTGGCGACCGCGAAGACCGAACCCGTCAGCCAGCCCGCGGGCCCCAGACCGATCGCCGTGGAGAGCACCGCGAGCAGCAGGATCTGCGCGCCCGCTCCCACGGTCGGTTCCTGCCGGAACAGCCTTATGTCGTACCCGTCGTGGACGGCCACCGTGCCCCCTCCGGCTGTGTGGCAGAGTCGATCAGTGCTGCGTACCGTATGCGCGACGTCGTGATCTACGGACGTCGCGCTTACTAGAACGTGAACCGTCGCCCGAATGTTCAGGAGGATGCCGATGAAGCGGGCCGCCCGCGCCTTCTGGCTCCGTTCACCCGGCCACGGTGAGATCCGGGAGGTCGCCCTGCCGGAACCCGCAACGGACGACGTCGTGGTGCGCACGCTCTGTTCCGGTGTGAGCCGCGGGACGGAGACCCTCGTCTTCCGCGGCGGCGTACCCGGGAGCCAGCACGCCACGATGCGGGCGCCCTTCCAGGACGGAGAGTTCCCCGGGCCCGTCAAGTACGGCTATCTCAACGTCGGCCTGGTCGAAGAGGGGCCGGCGCCCCTGCTCGGCCGTACGGTCTTCTGCCTCTATCCGCACCAGACCCGGTACGTCGTCCCGGCGAAGGCCGTGACCCCGGTGCCGGACACCGTCCCCGCAGCGCGGGCCGTGCTGGCCGGGACGGTGGAGACCGCCGTGAACGCCCTCTGGGACGCCGCACCGCTGATCGGCGACCGGATCGCCGTGGTCGGGGCCGGGATGGTCGGCGCGTGCGTCGCCGCCCTCCTCTCCCGGTACCCCGCCGTCCGCGTCCAGTTGGTCGACGCCGACCCCACGCGGGCAGGCCTCGCCGAGGCGCTGGGCGTCGACTTCGCGCTCCCGGCGGACGCGGCGGGCGGCTGCGACCTGGTCGTCCACGCCAGCGCCACCGAGGACGGGCTCGCGCGCTCGCTGGAGCTCCTCGCTCCGGAGGGGACGGTCCTCGAGATGAGCTGGTACGGCGACCGGCGGATCAGCCTGCCACTGGGGGAGGCCTTCCACTCCCGCCGCCTGGTCGTGCGCAGCAGCCAGGTCGGGGCTGTCTCCCCGGCCCGCCGCTCCCGGCGGACCTTCGCCGACCGGCTGGCACTCGCCCTCGATCTCCTCGCCGACCCGGCCTTCGACGCACTGGTCACCGGTGAATGCGCCTTCGAGGAGCTGCCGCGGGTGATGCCCCGGCTGGCCTCCGGCGAGCTCCCGGCGCTGTGTCACCGGGTGGTGTACGCAACCGCCGCGGATCCGGTCTGAGCAGGAACGCGACCCCGTCCGTACTCATGAGCACAAGAACGAGCGAGGCCCGGACGGCGAACCCGGTCCGTGCCACCCGTACGCCCCGGCGGGGGCGGACACCGACACCCTGGAGGGTCATCCGTTGTTCAGCGTCACCGTCCGCGATCACTTCATGGTCGCCCACAGCTTCCGCGGCGAGGTCTTCGGACCGGCGCAGCGTCTGCACGGAGCGACGTTCATCGTGGACGCCACGTTCCGCCGCGCCGAGCTGGACGCCGACAACATCGTCGTCGACATCGGTCTGGCCAGTCGGGAACTGGGCGCCGTGGTCGGTGAGCTCAACTACCGCAACCTCGACGACGAGCCCGCCTTCGCCGGGATCAACACCTCCACCGAGGCGCTGGCGAAGATCGTCGCCGACCGCCTCGCCGACCGTATTCACGACGGGGCACTGGGCGAGGGCGCCCGCGGACTGGACGGCATCATGGTGACTCTGCACGAATCGCATATCGCCTGGGCGAGTTACGAGCGCGGCCTGTGAACCGCGGCGACGCGACCACGCTCCGCTCCGGCGGTACCACGACCGCCGTGCGCTCGGTGCACGTCGTCATGCCCGGTGACGTCGACGACCCCGCCGCCCCCAGCGGCGGCAACACCTACGACCGCCGGGTGTGCCAGGGCCTGCCCGGCGCCGGCTGGCAGGTCCACGAGCACACCGTCGCGGGCTCCTGGCCCCAGCCCGGAGAGGCGGCCCGCGCGGAACTGGCCCGCAGGCTCGCGTCGCTCGCGGACGGCACCGTCGTCCTCCTCGACGGACTCGTCGCCTGCGGCGTCCCCGACATCGTCGTCCCCGAGGCCGAACGGCTGCGTCCGGCGGTGCTGGTGCACCTTCCGCTGGGTGACGAGACGGGGCTCGCCCCCTTCCTGGCGTCGGGGCTGGACGCCCGGGAGCGCAGGACCCTGCGCGCGGTGCCCGCGGTCGTGGCCACCAGCGGCTGGGCCGCCCGCCGGCTGGTGGACCACCACGGGCTCGCGCCCGGCCGGGTCCATGTCGCCGCCCCCGGCGCCGATACGGCGCCCCTGGCATCCGGCACCGACGGCGTCACGCGGCTGCTGTGCGTCGCCGCGGTGACCCCGCGCAAAGGACAGCACCGGCTGGTGGAAGCCCTGGCGGCCGTGGCCGACCTGCCCTGGAGCTGCGTCTGCGTCGGCAGCCTGCACCAGGACCCCGAATACGTCGCCCGGATCCGCGAGCTGGTGGAGACCCACGACCTCGGCGACCGGCTGCACCTCGTCGGTCCCCGGGCCGGAGCGGAACTGGACGCGAGCTACGCCGCCGCCGATCTCCTGGTGCTCACCTCGTACGCCGAGACGTACGGCATGGTCGTGACCGAGGCTCTCGCGCGCGGCGTTCCTGTGCTGGCGACAGCCGTGGACGGTGTGCCGGAGGCGGTCGGGCGGGCGTCCGACGGCCGCGTACCGGGTCTTCTCGTGCCGTCGGACGACCCGGCGGCGTTCCCGGCGGCACTGCGTCGCTGGTTCGGCGAGCCGTATCTGCGCCGTCGGCTCAAGGCATCCGCACGCCACCGGCGTGCCGCGCTGGAAGGGTGGGAGATGACGTCACGCAGTCTGGCCGGTGTGCTGGAACAGCTTCGACAGGAGCCCCGGAGGACCGCATGAGTACGACCGACGCGCCTGGTTACGCCCCGGAGTGGCTGGAGTTGAGGGAGAGCGCCGACGCCGCCGCCCGTGCGCCCCGGCTCCTCGACCCGCTGCGACGTCACCTGGCGGACAGGGCGGGACAGGTCACGCCAGGACTGGTGGTGCGCGACCTCGGCTGCGGCACCGGCTCCATGGGACGGTGGCTCGCACCCCGGCTGACCGGCCCCCAGCACTGGATCCTGCATGATCACGATCCCGCCCTGCTCGACCGGGCCGGGGCGGACACCCCCTCGACGGCAGCCGACGGCAGCCCCGTCACGGTCGAGACGGTGCGCGGTGACCTCGCATGCCTGGACGCGGACGCGCTCGCCGGTACCTCGCTGGTGACGGCCTCCGCACTGCTGGACGTACTGACCCGCGACGAGATGGAGGGGCTCGTCGCGGCCTGCGCCCGCGCCGACTGCCCGGTGCTGCTGGCGCTCTCCGTGGTGGGGCGGGTCGAGCTCACACCGGCCGAACCGCTGGACGCCGAGATCGCCGATGCCTTCAATGCCCACCAGCGCCGCACCGTTCACGGCCGCCGCCTCCTCGGGCCGGAGGCCGTGGCCGCGGCCTGTGAAGCCTTCGCCCAGCACGCCATGACCGTACGAGCGGCTGCCAGCCCGTGGACGCTCGGCCCCGAAGCATCCGCGCTGACGGCGGAGTGGCTCCAGGGCTGGGTCGGCGCGGCCTGCGACCAGCGGCCGGATCTCGCCCCGCGCGCCGGAGAGTATCTGCGGCGCCGTCTGGCCGCGTGCGCGGCGGGCGAGTTGCGGGCGGTGGTGCACCACAGCGACCTGCTCGCCCTGCCCCGACGCGTGTCCGGGGTCTCGTGATCACGCGCGCGGGCTGGGCCAGGATCAGAACGCTCGCCGGACTGGGCATCCTGATCGTGCTGCTGTGGCGGCTGGGCACCGGCGCCTTCCTGGACGGGCTGCGCAGGATCGACAGTCCCGCCCTTCTGGGAGCCGTCGCCATCGGGCTGCTCACCACCGTGTGCAGCGCCTGGCGCTGGTGCCTGGTGGCGCGCGGACTGGGCCTCCGGCTGCCGCTGGGGCAGGCCGTCGCGGACTACTACCGTGCCCTGTTCCTGAACGCGGCGCTGCCCGGGGGAGTCCTCGGCGATGTGCACCGCGCCGTACGGCACGGACAGCACGCCGGTGACCTCGGCCGGGGCGTACGCGCGGTGGTCCTCGAACGGGCCGCGGGACAGGTGGCCCTCCTCGCCGCCGGTGTGACGATCCTGCTCGCCCGGCCGTCCCTGCTCCTGGCCGGCGCGCACCATCTCGCCGCGACGCCCGGCGCCGCGGCGGCCCTGGCCGTGGTGGGCGGGCTGGTGGTCGCGGCCGTCGTACGGCTCCGCCGGAGGCCCGGCACTTCGCGAGGGTGGCGCGCGGTCCGCGCCGCCCTGGCCGAAGCGCGCCTCGGGCTGCTCGCCCGCGGCAGTTGGCCGGGGGTCGTGATCTCGTCCGCCGTGGTGCTGGCGGGGCACCTCGGCACCTTCCTGCTGGCGGCCCGCGTCGCGGGATCCGTCGCGCCGGCGGCCGAGTTGGTGCCCCTGATGGTGCTGGCCCTGATCGCGATGGCGCTACCGCTGAACGTCGGCGGCTGGGGGCCGCGGGAGGGCGTCACCGCGTGGGCTTTCGCCGCCGCCGGCCTGGGCGCGGCCCAGGGGCTGACCGTCGCCGTGGTGTACGGGGCGCTCACCTTCGCCGCGAGCCTGCCCGGTATCGGTGTGATCCTCGGCCGTTGGGTCGCCGGGTTGCGGCCCGAGCGCCCCCAGTTCGAGTTCGAAGAGCGTGTCCTCGCCGAGAGCGGCGCGGCGCACCGGGGGGCGTAGCGCATGCCGCATCACCGGCGTACCGGCGAAGCGGAGCCCGGGTATGCCGTCGCCGAGCAGGACCGGTGCCACGGTGACGTAGAGCCGGTGAAGTGCCCGCTCGTGCAGGAAGCGGGAGACGGTGACGCCACCGCCCTCGATCAGCACCCGGCCGAGGCCGCGCCGGGCGAGCGCTCGTATCAGGCGGTGGGGGGCGAACGCGGCGCTGTCCGGGAGGGTCAGTACCTCGACCCCCTCGCCGTCCGGGACGGTCCGTTGCCGTTCGCTGCCGGCGCCCACCACCCACAGGGTCGGCGCCGCCCCGTCGGTGAACACCCGGCGCCGCAGCGGAACCCGGCCGTGCGGGTCGAGGACGATGCGCACCGGGTTGACCCCGGCACAGGCCCGCACCGTCAGCTGCGGGTCGTCCGCGATCGCGGTCCCGGCCCCGACGACCACCGCGTCGGCCAGCGCGCGCAGGCGGTGCAGATGGCGGCGGTCCTCCTCGCCGGTCACATAGTCGGCGTCGCCGGTACGGGTCGCGATGAAACCGTCAAGGCTCTGCCCGAGCTGTGCGAACGTGATGCGCGGACCGGCCAGGCACAGCGGCAGATAGCGGTCGGCGAGCAGCGCCGCCTCAGGCGCGGCGTCCTGTCCCCACCGGCCGCCACCGTCCGCGACCCGGACGATCCCGGCGGCCTCGGCGTCCGCCGCGGACCGGATGCCGCGCAGGCGGTCCCAGGCCTCGGCCGCATCCAGTACGCCGCCCCGGTGCTCCGCGGCACGGCCCGTCATCGCGTCACCCGCCGGGTACCAGCCGGCCGTCGGACGGCGGGGGAGTCGGTCGCTGGGATAAGGGGCGCCTTTGTCACGCCTTTTGCCATGCCTTTCGTCATACGGTGCGTCACTGCCGGTGTCCGTACGGGCCGGATCCGACGGAGCGCTCGTCGTCTGTCTACCAAGCGGACCACGATCCTGTCACCGCGCGGCCCGCCCACCGTGGCTTCACAAAAACCGAGGGAAGGGAAGAAATGTCCGTTACGCGGCAAGAAGGGAAAGGTACTCGCCGAAGGAATCGACCAGACTTGCCAACAGTTCTTTTCCCTTCCTGGCGGACGCCCTGGACGGGCGGCCGATGACGCCCGACTCCGTATACGCCGACATGCCGAGACTGAGGAGATGCTTCCGCTCGTCGGCGAGACAATCGGACGTCTCATAACCGGGGCGCACCAGTTCCGGGTGGGCATGCAGCAGGATGGAGGTCTCCACTTCTCCGGCGTGCATATCGCTGGGCGACGGAGTCTGCACACCGGCCCTGTCCCGCGCGGCATCCCAGTCCGCCGGGCCCGGGAACAGTGCCATACGGGTATCCCCGCCGACGGATTCCTGAACGGCATTGCGGAGTACGTAATTTCCGCCGTGCCCGTTGACCAGAACCAGGGCGTCGATACCCGAGCGGCGCAGTGAGTCGGCGATGTCCCGCACAACGGCGTAGAGGGTCGTGGCGGAGATGCTGACGGTCCCCGGCCACGCCGCATGCTCGTGCGAGCAGGAGATCGTGACCGGAGGCAGCTGCAGGACCGGGTGTGCCGCGGCGATCTCCCGGGCGACGGTGCAGGCGATGACCGTGTCGGTCACCAGTGGAAGAAACGCGCCGTGCTGCTCGAAGCTGCCGATGGGAAGGACGGCCACGCCGGCCCGCCGCGCCCGCACCTCCTCGGTGGTGCTCAGCGGCAGCAGGCCGGAGGCCGTCCCGTACGTTCCCGAACCGCTCATGTCTTTCCGGCCTTTCCTTGTCCGTTCCGGGGCAGGCGCCCGTCGCGCGGCCCTGAATGCGGACGCACACCACATGACTTTACCGACGCGCTCACCGGAGCAGGCTACGCGGCAACGGAGCCCGCATCGGCCGAACGTGACGAAACGGCGGTCCGGTTGAGGTTCCATCTCATTATTCCTATACGCAGTTGAGCACTGACCGGCAGAGGTAAGATCCCGCCATGACAGAAAGTGATGTCGTGTTCGACAGCGGTGCTCGTCCATCAAGTGTCGAACGAGTGGTAAATGTCCGACTGCCCACGGTGCACGGCGATTTTCTGGCTACCGGCTACCTGGACCTCGCCAGTGGCGAGGAACAAGTGGCGCTGGTATACGGCGAAGTCGCGGGAGAAGGGGCACTCACCCGTGTGCATTCGGAGTGTCTGACCGGAGACGCCTTCGGATCCACGCACTGCGAGTGCGGCGACCAACTGTCCGCGGCGCTGCGCGCGATCGTCGCGGAGGGGCGCGGCGTTCTCGTGTACCTCCAGGGCCACGAGGGGCGCGGAATAGGGCTGTTGGCCAAACTGCAGGCGATGAAGCTCCAGACGGAGGGGCTGGACACGGTGGAGGCGAATCTCGCGCTCGGGCTCCCGGTCGACGCCCGTGACTACCGGGTGGCGGCGGAGATACTGCACGACCTCGGGGTGCGGTCGGTACGGCTGCTGTCGAACAACCCGCTCAAGCGCGAGGCGTTGCTGCGGTACGGCATCAAGATCGCCGAACAGGTGCCGCTGCTGATGCCGCCGTGTGAAGAGAACATCCGCTATCTGCGGACCAAGCGGGAGCGCCTCGATCACTATCTGCCCCACCTGGACGGCGCGGCCGACTGGTCCTGACCGCCCGCGGATGACGCACTCGCACCACCGTTTAGGGCCTGGTGGTACCCCGCCGGGGCGGCGGAGCCGACGGGGTCCACGGATGCGTCCGGACGGGGTCCACGGATGCGTCCGGACGGGGTCCACGGATGCGTCCGGATCCACGGTCTCCGGCGAGCGGCTCCCCCTCGCCGGCCTGCCGCCGTCCCCGCCGCACTGGCCCGGCGGGCGCGGGAACACGCGCGGGGCCCGACCCGCGGAACCGGCGATCTGTCGCCGACCTCCCTCAGCCGGCACCGCACGGGGAGCGCCTCCACGGCGACGGCCCGGAGGCGCGGCGGGACGTGCGCACCGGCAAAGGAGGCAAGCGGCGCGTGCCCCGCAACGGAGCGCTGTTCCCCGTTCCTGAACAGCTGCCCATGACCCCCGCAGGGGCTGTGTCGTCAGGTCCCGTCACTGGTGTCGGGGAACGAGTGGTGTTCGTGGGCGACGACCCAGCGGCCCTGCTCCTTGCGCAGCCCGAGGGTCAGTCGCAAGCGGTTCCCGGGGTTTTCGGCGAGCTCCTGCCCGGTCCCGCAGCGCAGCAGGGCGAAGGCATAGGCGACGTCGTCGCCGGCGGTGACGTCCAGGGACACGATCTCGAACGAGGCGCCCTGTGCCTGCCACTCGAAGAAGGGCGGCCACGTGTCGCGGTAGGCGTCGATACCGCGGACGCCCTCGTACGGTGGCGGCACATCGAACATCACGATGTCGTCGGAGTGGTCCGCGAGCACACCGTCCATGTCGCCACCGTGCACCGCTGCGGCCCACTGCTGGATCAAGGTCCGGATCCGCTTCTCGTCATCCACCATGCTCGGTTCACACCCTTTCGACAGCACCGGCTCCCCGAGGCGTTCGCCCGCGCAGTTCACCGATATGGACTTCCCTGAGCAGGGAGACTCATCGCTCGGGAGAGTATTCGGGGGGTGCTCCCGCCGACGGACACGGCGCGGGGGCATGGCCGGTTGCGGTCCGCCATGAGCAGGTGGGCCGGCCATGTGCCCGCCTGGGGGGTGAGGAGCACCAGGACGGACGCTGAGCACGCTGAGCCATGCCCGACAGTCGGCGGCAGGCTCGCCGCCGACCGCCGACCGCCGACCGCCGACCGCCGACCGCCGACCGCCGACCGCCGACCGCCGAGCAGGCGGACCCCCGTCGGTGCCGGCCCGGGTGCGCTCATCGCATCTCCGTGGTGGGCGTTCAGCGGTTGCGCTCCTCCGCGCCGGTACGGAGCGCCGGAGCCCTCGCCGAGGTGTCGTGGCGACCCTCGGTGTCCGCGCTGCCGGTCAGTCGGTGGACAGCGCTTCGAGCAGGTCTCCGACCTCGGGGTCCGGCAGGGCGCGGGCGACGTCGGCGAGGGCGACCATACCGACCAGGTCATGCCCGTCGATGACGGGGAGCCGCCGTACCTTGTGATTCTTCATGGTCGCGAAGATCTCGTCGGTGTCGTCGTCGGCGCCGATGGTCACGGCCTCGCCCTGGGCGAGATCCCCGACCTTGGTCTGTGCCGGGTCCTTGCCTTTGCCGAGGACCTTCACCACGATGTCCCGGTCGGTCAGCATGCCCTTGAGCCGGTTGTCGGTTCCGCAGATCGGCAGAGCGCCGACGTCCAACTCGGTGAGCTTGCGTGCCGCGTCCAGGACGCTGTCCTCGGCACCGGCGCACTCCGCTCCCGGAGTCATGATCTCCCGTGCCTTGGTCATCGCCGTACTCCTCACAGTCCGCCGCCCGCCCTGGGTCCTGTGAGCCGGGGCAGGCGTTGCCGGGTCGTTCAGCGGCCGAGGGCCTTGGCCAGTTGCTCCTTGGTCATCGTGGACCGGCCTTCGACACCGCGTTGTTTGGCCTCGTTGTAGAGCTGGTCACGGGTGGGGCCCTTGGATCCGCTGTGGGAGCGTTCGCCGCCCCGCTGGGGCGCGGACTTCTTGTCACGCGTCGACGTCTTGCTGGCGGACTTCGCCTCTCCGGCGCGTGCCCGCTCCTTGTTCACCGTCCGGGCGGCGATTTCCTTGGCCCGGCCGGTGGACGTCCCGCGTTCTTCCGCGCCTTCCTTGATGTGCTCGTACTGTCGTTCACGCTGACGACTGGAACCTGCGGGCATCGCTCTGCCCCTTCCCTTCTTGTGCGTTCTTCGTTTCCGGGCCGCCCCTCGACGAGGGTTTCCCGGCCGGAACAACGGCGCTCATCCGTTCCACGGCTGGGGCGGAACGCCGTACCACCCGGTGCCACAGCCCGTGACCGAACCGCGGGTGCGCGGTCGTCGGCCCCGCCCCCAGGTCTCTCCGGTTCGTACGGCCCGCATCCGACGGGGGACATCTCTCGGGTCCCCTCGATTCGCGCGCTCTAACGCCGATCGCCACGGACCGAGCACCGGCCCGCGGGAGGAGGACCCGCGGTGCCCGCACCGGCCCGCGGAAGGAGGACCCCCGGTGCCCGCTCCCCGCCATCACTCCGGAGGGGCCCGCGGGGATCGGTCTCCGCGAGCCGGTGCGACCTGCGTAAAGGGCTCCGGCGCCTGTTCGGGGGCCTCCGGTCCCGCTTCGCGACCGCTGTCGCCGATCCACGCGACAGGCTGTACGGGCCGGACGTGCGGCCCCGGCGGCTGCCCGCTCCCGCAGCGCCTCCATGTGCCGGTTTGCCTCATTTGCGCCCGGGTACTCCGGCGTAGATCGTGCCTGGGCGCCGGCTACCCCTCCGCGGCGCGAGAGGCGGAGGTGGTGAGCCATGAGCACAGCCGAGGAATCGTCGGCGCGGGGCCTGCGCGTGGTGGTCCTGGGGGCCACCGGCAACCTCGGGGTCCGGGTGGTGGAGCGACTCGGTGCGGACCACCGGGTGGGCTCCATCCTCGGCGTGGCGCGCCGGCTCCCCGAGTGGTCTCCGGCCAAGACGACCTGGGCCCGCGCGGACGTGGCGGAGAGTACGGAGCTGGCTGCGCTGTTCGACGGCGCTGACGCCGTTGTGCACCTGGCCTGGCTGTTCCAGCCGAGCCGCCGCCCGCGAGTCACCTGGCACACGAACGCGGTGGGCAGCGACCGGGTCTTCCGGGCGGCGGCCGCGGCCGGCGTACCGGCCCTGGTGCACGCCTCCTCCGTCGCGGCCTACTCACCGGGTCCCAAGGACCGCGGGGTCGACGAGACCTGGCCCACGCACGGATGGCCGGAGGCGGCCTACTGCCGTGAGAAGGCTTATGTGGAACGGCTCCTCGACCGCTTCGAGTGCGCGCATCCCGGTATTCGAGTGGTCCGGATGCGCCCCGGCATCGTCGTGATGGGGGAGTCGGCAGCCGAGCAGCGCCGCATCTTCGCCGGGCCCTTCGTCCCCGACCGCGCGTGGGGCCCGGTCCGGCTCCCGTTCGTACCGGACGTCCCGGGCCTGCGCTTTCAGGCCGTACACACCGACGACGTGGCCGACGCCTTCTGCCAGGCCGTCATCGGGCCGGTACACGGTGCCTTCAACCTCGCGGCGGAGCCGACCGTCGACGCACGACTGCTGGCCCGGCTGACCGGTACGCGGGCGGTGCCCATGCCGGACTGGCCGCTACGGGCCGCGGCCCGGGCCGCATGGCGGTTGCGCCTGATCCCCGCGCCGGCGCAACTGCTCGACGCGGTACTGGAATTTCCCCTCATGGACACCTCCCGGGCCCGGAACGTGCTGGGGTGGTCACCCCGGTACACGTCCGTCCAGGCCATGCAGGACTTCTTGGACGGTCTCCGCGAAGGAAGGGCCTTCTCCACACCCCCCTTGCGCCGACGTCTCCGGGGCGGCGGCCGCCTGCGGGAGGTGGCCACCGGCGTGGGCGGGCGACCGTGAGCGTCGGAACGCAACGGAGCCGCTCATGGCTGTGACCGCGGACGCCGTGGTGGTGGGCGCGGGCCCCAACGGCCTGGTGGCGGCGAACGTCCTGGCGGACGCCGGCTGGCACGTACTGGTGCTGGAGGCACAGGCCGTGCCGGGAGGGGCCGTACGCAGTGATCGCGGACTGCGCCCCGACTACGTGCACGATCTGTTCAGTTCCTTCCATCCGCTGGCAGCCGCCTCACCTGCCTTCCAGGCGCTGCAGCTGGAACGCTGGGGACTGCGCTGGAGCCATGCCCCCTCGGTCCTCGCCCACCCGCTCCAGGACGGACGCTGTGCGCTGCTGGACCGCGACCGTACGCGGACCGCGGAGAACCTCGAGTCCTTCGCGGCCGGCGACGGGGAGGCGTATCTGCGCCTGGCGGACCTGTGGGACCGGCTGGGCCCCGATCTGTTCCGGGCGCTGTTCGCACCCTTCCCGCCGATACGCTCCGCGGCGGCGCTGGCGGCGAAGGTGCGGGCGGCGGGAGGGCTCAGACTGCTGCGGATGCTGACCCTGCCCGTGCGGCGCCTGGGCGAGGAGGACTTCGCGGGCGTGGGCGGGCCTGTGCTGCTGGCCGGATGCGCACTGCACGCCGACTTCTATCCCGAGTCTCCCGGCAGCGCCGCCTTCGGATGGCTGCTGCTCATGATGGGACAGCAGCTCGGCTGGCCCGTACCGCGCGGCGGAGCCCAGGAGCTGACCGCGGCGCTCGTACGACGGCTGGAGGCCAAGGGCGGGTCCGTTCGCTGCTCCAGCGAGGTCGAGGCCGTCCTCGTACAGGGCGGGCGGTGCACCGGAGTGCGAACGGCCGGGGGCGAGCCGGTCCACGCCCGGTACGCGGTCCTGGCCGACGTACCCGCTCCCGCTCTCTACGGCCGTCTGGTCTCCTGGGAGCATCTGCCCACGCGGCTGCGTGATGACATCCGCCGCTTCCACTGGGACTACGCGACCTTCAAGGTGGACTGGGCGCTCTCCCGCCCCATCCCCTGGACCGCCGGGGCCGCGGCCACAGCGGGCACGGTGCATGTCGCCGACGGAGTCGACCACATGACCCGGTACAACGCACAACTCTCGACCGGGCACGTTCCCGACCGGCCCTTCGCCCTCCTGGGCCAGATGACCACGGCCGACCCGACGCGCTCCCCGCCGGGCACCGAGGCGGCCTGGGCCTACACCCACCTGCCGCAACACATTCGCGGGGACGCGGGACACGCCGGGATCACCTCGCGCTGGGGCCCGGGGGAGAAGGAGGCGATGGCCGAGCGCCTGGAGCACGAGGTCGAACGGCTGGCGCCCGGATTCCGCGAGTGCGTCATCGCTCGCCGCGTGCTGGCACCGACCGATCTGGAACGGCTGGACCAGAGTCTCCACCGCGGGGCACTCAACGGCGGGACAGCGGCCGTGCACCAGCAGCTGATCTTCCGGCCGACACCGGGGTCCGGCCGGCCCGAGACGCCCGTCGACGGGTTGTACCTGGCCTCCTCGTCCGCCCACCCGGGCGGGGGAGTGCACGGTGCGTGCGGGGCCAACGCGGCCCGCGCCGCCCTCAAAGTCCGGCGGACCGCCGTTCGCCGTGTCCTCGCCCCGGGGCTGTCGGCGCTGCAACGCGCCCTGAGCGGAGGGGAGCGCGGACGATTCCATCCATGACGAGCCGGGGGAACCAACAGACGCAAGGCAGGCGGACCATGGCAGTACGACACATTCTCGTGAACCGGTCACCCGTATCCGTATGGAACGTGCTCAGCAACGGCGACCAGTACGCGGACTGGGTGGTGGGAACGCGGGACTCCAGCGCGCTGGACGACAGCTGGCCCGCAGAGGGCTCCGCCCTCCGGTACCGGGTGAAACTCGGCCGCTGGACCGTGGAGGGGAACACGGTGTCACGCTTCTGCGACCCGCCGCGGCGGCTCGAACTGGAAGCGCAGAGCGGTCCCCTGGGCACCGCCCGGATCGCCATCGAGGTACGGCCATGGGGTCAGGACGCTCTCGTCATCGTCGACGAACACCCGTTGAGCGGCCCCGGCGCCCGCGTGCACAACGTCGCCCTCGACGCGGTCTTCCAACTCCGCCACCGGAACATGCTCAAACGACTGGCCCGAGTCGTCGAGCGCTCCGCGCCCCCGGGCCCATCGGGCGGCAGCTGACCCACGGCGGACAACACCGGTCCGCACCAGGGCGGGTCCGGTCACCGCGCCGAGCGGTGACCGGAGACCGGGGAGGCTCGGCGTGCGCCGGACCATCCGTCCGGCGGACAGGGCGAGGGCGGCGCGGCCCCGGACGGAGCCCGTACGAGGTGGGCGGCTCGGCCGCGCCCATGCGTCTCTCGGCAGGCATGCACCTCCGGGCGACCGGGCACCAGGGCTTCCGGCCGACGAGCGAGCCGAGGCAGGGGCGGAACCGCCCTGCTCACGCCCGGGCGAGTGCCTGACGGCTGCGCTGCAGGAAGTCGCGCTCGGATCCGTTCCGGGTGCGGGCGATCGCCGCATCGTAGGCGAGCGCGGCCTCGGCGGTGCGGCCCAGGCGGCGCAGCAGGTCGGCGCGGACGGCGTGGAACAGGTGGTAGCCACCGAGATCGAGGCCGTCGACGAGGGTGAGTGCCGGCTGTGGTCCCTCGACCTCGGCCACCGCGACCGCACGGTGCAGTGCCACGACCGGGCTCGGGGCGAGCGCATAGAGCTGGTCGTAGAGCTGCAGGATCTGCGACCAGTCCGTGGCGGCCGCGGTCGGCGCGTCGCTGTGCACGGCGTTGATCGCCGCCTGGATCTGGTACGGGCCGGGCCGGTTGCGGCGCAGGCACTGCCGGACGATGGCCTGGCCCTCCTCGATCAGGCCGTGGTCCCAGCGGTCCCGGTCCTGGTCGGTCAGCAGTACGAGCGCGCCGTCCGGGCCGGTGCGGGTGGCCCGGCGTGATTCGATGAGCAGCATGAGGGCGAGCAGCCCCATGACCTCCGGTTCGTCCGGCATGAGCTCGGCCAGGAGCCGTCCGAGACGGATGGCCTCCGCGCAGAGGTCCTCGCGGACCAGCTCGTCGCCCGAGCTGGCCGTATAGCCCTCGTTGAAGACGAGGTAGACCACGGCCAGCACGGCCCGGAGACGGTCCGGCAGGTCGGCTTCGGTGGGGACCCGGTAGGGGATGCGTGCGTCGCGGATCTTGCCCTTGGCCCGGACCAGCCGTTGGGCCATGGTCGGCTCGGCCACGAGGAAGGCGTGGGCGATCTCCGCGGTGGTGAGCCCGCCGAGGAGCCGGAGGGTCAGCGCGACCTGCGACGCCGTGGCGAGTGAGGGGTGGCAGCAGGTGAAGATCAAACGCAGCCGGTCATCGCGCACGGGGCCCTCCTCGGCCGGTTCGTCGCGTTCGTACAGCAGAGCGGCCTGAGCGTGCCGGGCCTCGCGGGACGCCTCCCGGCGGAGCCGGTCGATCGCCCGGTTACGGGCGGTGGTGATGATCCATCCGGCCGGGCTCGGAGGCAGCCCGGCCGAGGGCCACCGTTCCACCGCCGTGGTGAACGCGTCCTGGACCGCCTCTTCGGCGACGTCGATGTCACCGAAGACGCGGACCAGGACGGCGACCGCGCGACCGTACTCCTCGCGGAACACCCGCTCGATCGCCGATGCGTTCACCCGGCGGCTGCCGGACGTCACTCGCTGCCTCCGTGCTGGAACGGCCTCACCTCGATCGGGAGGGTGACCGCCCGGGCGAGCTTGCGGCCCCATTCGAGCGCGGCGTCGAGATCGGGCGCCCGGATGACGGTGAAGCCGCCGATGTGCTCCTTGCCCTCGAGGTACGGGCCGTCGGTCGTGAGCACCTCGTCGTCCTTCGCGCGCAGCACGGTGGCCGTGCTCGGCGGGTGCAGGCCCCCGGAGAACACCCAGGCGCCGGCCTCCCTGAGCTCGGCCTTCACGGCCTCGACGTCCCGCATGATCGGATCCAGGACCTCGGGCGGCGGCGGGTCCCCGTCGGGCTGGTAGATGCTGAGCAGGTACTGCTGCATGACTGTGCCTCCTCGACCACGTTACGGCCGGCACCGTGCCGGCCTCTCACCCTCTGTACGAACGGCAGCCGGCCGGATCGACAGGGAACCGGCCCCACCCACAGATTGGCTCGCCCCGCACCCCGGTGCGAGCGCCCGCGCGGACGCGGCGCACAGCCGCCCACGCGCCGGACCGGGAGGCTCAAGCACTCGTTCACCCGTGAGCGGCTCCACGGCCGGCCCGCCGTGGAGGAGGCTCGGGAGGCTCAGCTCTTCTCCGGAGCGGGCTCCCGACGTGCGGCCCGGTGCAGGAGCAGCGCCGCGAGGCAGCCGCCGAGGAGAACCGCGGCCGCGCCGACGAGTTGGCCGGTCTCGATCCCGGAGGCGAAGGCGTCCACGACCGCTGCTCGTTCCGCCTCCGTACGCACCGTGGCCCGAGCGGCCGGCAACGAGCCCGCGCCGGCTGCGGCGGCCGGCAGCAGGGCCGTGAAGCGCGCGTTCATCACGGCGCCCAGGACGGCGACGCCGAGGCTGCTGCCGACTTCGGTCATGGTGCCGTCGACGCCCGCCCCGGCCCCCGCCTTGTCCTGCGGAATCGCGCTCATGACCGCCTCGACGATGGCCGGGTTGGCGAGTGCGCAGCCGGTACCCATGAGGACGAGGCCGGGCAGCAGGACACCGTAGCCGCCCGTGGAGAAGCATGCGACGACGGCGAATCCGGCCGCCAGGAGCGCCATGCCGAGGGCGATGGACAGCGGCAGCCCCAGATGCCGCAGCAGCCGCGTGGAGATCCCGGCGAGATTGAGGACGACGACGGTGAGCGCGAAGGGCGCCATCCGCAGACCTGCCTCCAGCGGCGTGTATCCGCGGACGAACTGCAGCTGCTGGGTGAGGAGGAAGAGCACCCCGGCGCTGCCGAAGGTGATGAGGACGACGCCGGCGACCGCCCCCACGAAGCGCCGGTCGCGAAAGAAGTGCAGATCCAGCATGGGGTGGCGGACGCGGTGCTCCCAGAGGGCGAAGCCGCCGAGTACGAGGAGGCCTGCCGCGGCCGGGAACAGGACCCGGGCGCTGCCCCAGCCGTGCTCGGGCCCCGAGATGATCGCGTAGACCGTGGCGGTCATACCGACGGTGGAGAGCAGGGCGCCGGGAAGGTCGGGCCGCCCGCCGCCCCCGTTCTTCGACTCGGGCACCAGGGCCCGGACCGCGACGAGGCCGAGCAGCACGACGGGGATATTGATCAGGAAGATCGCCCCCCACCAGAAGTGGGCCAGTATCAGGCCGCCGACCGACGGCCCCGCCGCGAAGCCGAGGGCGTTCGTGGCGCTCCAGATGCCGATCGCCCTGGGCCGCTCCCCGGCGTCGAAGATCTGCAGAGTGACGGCGAGGGTGGTGGTCAGCAGCAGCGCCCCGCCGACGCCCATGCCCGCACGGGCGGCGATCAACTGGGCTGTGGACTGGGCACATCCGGCCGCCAGCGATCCGGTGCCGAACAGCGCGAGCCCGGCCAGCAGCAGCCGCTTGCGACCGTAGCGGTCGGCGGCGCTGCCCGAGGCGAGCAGCAGGCCGGCCTGGACGAGCGAGTACGCGTTGATCACCCATTGGACGTCGGCGGTGGACGCGCCCAGTTCCCGAGAGAGGGACGGGATCGCCACGTTCAGCACGGTGTTGTCGAGCAGCACGGTCAGCTGGGCGAGGCAGACCACCGCGAGGATGAGCCACCGGGTGGGGAGCCGGGTCCCGGTCCCCGTCCCGGTGGTGAACTCCGTGGCCACGGTCACGGCTTGGGGGCGAAGCGGGCGAGGGGGTTCTTCAGGGTGCCGGTCAGCTGGAGGGACGCCGAGGGGTCCGCAAGGTCGACCATCTGCTGGTTGTTCCGCAGTTGCAGCCGGTTGAGGCAGGACAGTGCGAACTCCTGGGAGAACAGGTCGTACCGCTTGAACCGTTCCGCCAGATGCGGGACGGAGGCCTGGTAGTCGGCGGCGCACTCGGCGACGGTCCGCCAGAAGGTCTCCTCGTCGAGAACGCCCTCGGAGGACAGGATGCCGTTCAGGTGGCGGAAGAAGCAGTCGAAGACATCCGTGAAGATCGCCAGGATCTTCTCGTCCTCGGGGGTGTCGGTCCGGATGCGCCGGACTTCCGGGGGCAGGGCCGCGTCCGGGTCCATGACGGCGATCTCCTCGGCGATGTCCTTGAAGATCACTCGCTCGACCGCGCCGCCGTCGAGGACCAGGATGACGTTCTCCCCGTGCGGCATGAACGCCAGGTCGTAGGCGTAGAGGCTGTGCAGCAGCGGCGTCAGATAAGCGTCGAGGTAGCGCCGTAGCCACACCTCGGGGGCCAGGCCGGACCGGTTGATCAGGGCGGCTGCCAGCGAGCGTCCCCCGCGGTCGGTGTGGAGGAGGGAGGCCATGGTGGCCAGGCGCCGGCCCGGTTCCAGCGTGGGGACGGGGCTCTCCCGCCACAGCGCGGCGAGCATCTTGCGGTAGGGGGAGTAGCGGTCGGTGGCGGCCTCGTACTGCCGGTGGTGGTACCCGACGGCGGCCCGCTCGCGGATGATCGTCAGCCGGGTGCCCCGGAGGACGTCGTCGTTCGCGATGAGGCGGGCGAGCCAGTCGTTGATCGCCGGGGTGGCTTCCATATAGGCGGCGGACAGGCCTCGCATGAAGCCCATGTTCAGTACGGACAGGGCGGTCTTCACATAGTGCTTGGACGGGTCGCTGGTGTTGAAGAAGGTGCGGATCGACTGCTGGGCGAGGTACTCGTCGTCGCCGGCGCCGAGGCAGACCAGGCGCCGCTGGGCGACCTCGGCGGCGAAGGTCACCGACAGCTTGTTCCACCACTGCCACGGATGGACGGGTATGAGGTGGTGGTCGGCGAGGTCGAGGCCCAGTCCGGACAGCACCGACGCGAAGCGGCCGAGGACCTCTTCGCCCAGCTCGGAGCGGATGAGTCCGTCGTAGTCGAGATCCGCGGCCGAGGTGAAGGTGGAGTGGTCGCGGTGGGCGGCCAGCCAGATCATCCGGACCGGGCTCGCGGCCTCGGGGGCGTAGGCGTGGTACTCGTGCACACCGAAGCCGAGTCGTCCGTTGTTGGCGACGAAGCCCGGGTGCCCTTCGGTCATGCCGGTCTCGATCGTCTGGAAGCCGGCCTCGGCCAGCTCGGCGGCGGTGGCCGGCTCCTTGGTGAGTTTGTACGCGGTGCCGGCCAGTGTGGAGCCGATCTCCTCCAGATAGACCGGGAGGATCGCGTCCGAGAGGCCGAGTGCGCCGCGCAGCTCGATGCAGAAGTCGACGGCGTCGAGGGGCAGTTCGGTGCCGGCGTGGTGGCGGGTGATGCTGTCGGCGTCGACCAGCCAGTGGTCCAGGGTCAGGACGCGGGCGGCGAAGCGGTACTCGACGGTGCCGTCGTCGCTGCGTACGACGTACCGGCCGTCGGGGGCGGGCCGGTGGCCGGGCCCGGCTCCGCGGGCGGACTCGGGCGCGGGCTCGGGAGTGAGCAGCCGCTCGTGGGAGAACTCGGCGAGCGCCTTGCGGACCAGCAGCCGGTTGGCGCGGGCCCAGCGCTCCGGTGTCAGATGGGAGACGGCCGCGGCGGCATCGGAGGTCCGGGGATGTTCCGGGGGACGGTTCAGCACGCGGTCTCTCCTCGGGCCGTGGCCGACGCCGAGGGCGTCCAGGAACCGGTCCCTGGTGCAGACGCTCAGCAGCGCGTCCTTCTCGGGCTTGGCGAGGGTGCGGACGACCTCGAAGCCGACGGCCGCGTTGAGGGCGTGAACCGCGGTGTTGCGGACATCCGGCTCGACCACCACGCGCCGGGCAGCCGGGTCGTCGAAGAGCCAGGCCATCACGGTGGTGATCACCGCCCGGGTGAAGCCATGGACCGGGGCATCGGCCGGTGCACACAGGAAGTGCATGCCGATGTCGCCCTCACGGTGGTCGTACAGGCCCGCCAGTTCGACGTGGGCGGGGTCGTAACGCTCGATCAGGAAGGCGGGGCGGCCGTCCGCCAGACCGATGAAGGCGTCGTGGTGCGGGTGCCCGGCGATCCTGCCGTACTCCTCGGCGACCTGCGCCACGTCGGCGTCCTGCATCATCCAGAACGCCGCTTTGGGGTGGGTCACCCAGCCGTGCAGCAGGCCGGCGTCGGCCTCCGGGTCGAGCGTGCGGACGGCGAACTCGCCGAGCCGCTCGTCGGTGCGGGTGAAGACGACCGTGCCGGTTCTCGTGTCCGTACTCATGCGATGACGCCCTCCGGTGCGCCGAACTCCTGGAAGGCGATGGCCTTCTCGACCGGGTAGACGTCACGGCCCAGCAGCTCGCGGATGATCCAGGAGTTGCGGTAGGGGCCCATGCCCAGGTCGGGGGAGGTGATGCTGTGGGTGTGGGTGGAGCCGTTCTGCAGAAAGATCCCGCGGCCGGTGGTGTCGATGCTGTAGTTCCGGGCGACGTCGAAGCGGCCGCGGCAGTCCCAGCGGATACGGTCGCGGACCGGCTCCAGGAACGCCGGGATGCGGTACCGGTAGCCGGTGGCCAGGACAAGGCCCTCGGTGATGAGGGTGAAGTCCCGCTCCTGCTCGGCGTGGTGGAGGCCGAGGGTGTATGTACCGCTCGTCGCGTCGTACGCCGCGGTGGTGAGCGCGGTGTTCGTCAGCAGTCGCGTGGGGACCGGGCCCTTGACGCTCTTCTGGTAGAGGAGGTCGAAGATACTGTTGATCAGCTCCGCGTCGATGCCCTTGAAGAGGCCCTTCTGCTCGGCTTCGAGCCGGTAGCGGGTCTCCTCCGGCAGCCCGTGGAAGTAGTCCACGTACTCGGGGGAGGTCATCTCCAGGGTGAGTTTGGTGTACTCCAGCGGGAAGAAGCGCGGGGAGCGGGTCACCCAGTTGAGCCGGTAGCCGCCGGGGCCGGTGTCCGCCAGCAGGTCGTAGTAGATCTCGGCGGCGCTCTGCCCGCTGCCGACGACGGTGATGCTGTCCTTGGCCTGGAGCGATTCCTTGGCCGGCAGATAGCCCGAGTTGTGGATGACGTCTCCGCCGAGGCCCTGGCAGGCGTCGGGGACGTACGGCGGGGTGCCGGTGCCCAGGACGAGATGGCGGGCGCGGTGCGCGGTCCGCTCGCCGGTGGCCGCCGTGACGGCGTGGACGGTGTAGAGGCCCTCGGTCTCGTCGTACGAGACCCGGGTCACCTCGTGGCCGAAGCGGATGCCGCAGAGCCTGGCGGCGGCCCAGCGGCAGTACGCGTTGTACTCCTCGCGGACCGGATAGAACATCTCGCGGATATAGAAGGAGTACAGCCGCCCCGATTCCTTGAGGTAGTTGAGGAAGGAGTACGGGGAGGTCGGGTCGGCCAGGGTGACGAGGTCGGCCATGAACGGGGTCTGCAGCGTGGCGAAGTCCAGCAGCATCCCTGGGTGCCAGTCGAAGTCCGGCCTGCTCTCGAGGAACAGGCCGTCGAGTTCGTCGATCGGCTCGGTCAGACAGGCGAGGCCCAGGTTGTAGGGGCCCAGCCCGATCGCGATGAAGTCGTGGGTGGACATGTGTTCTCCCGTGCGGGGGTGGCGGGGACGGGTGGTTCAGCCGGCGCGGCGGGCGCGTGCGGCGGCCCTGTCGTTCAGATACCGGCCCGCGTGCTCGGCCAGGAGGTCGAGGACATGAGCGATGTCGTCCAGCGAGGTCTCCGGGTTGAGCAGGGTGAACTTCAGATGGTGGCGCCCGTCGACCGTGGTCCCGGCCACGACCGCGTCGCCGGAAGCCGCCAGCGCCTCGCGGGCGTACAGATTGGCCTCGTCGGCCAGCGCTCGGGCCGGGCCCTCGGGGGGCAGGTAGCGGAAGACCAGGGTGCTCAGCTGGGGCTTGGCGACAACCTCGAAGCGAGGGTCGTCCTCCAGCAGCTGCCAGGCGTCGGCGGCACGGTCGACCACCTCGTCGAAGAGAGCGCCGACGGCGTCGGGGCCCATGATGCGCAGTGTCAGCCAGAGTTTGAGGGCGTCGAAGCGGCGGGTGGTCTGGATGCTCTTGTCGACCTGGTTGGGGATCCGCTCGGCCGTGCGCTCGGGGTTCAGATAGTCGGCGTGGTACGTCGCGTGCCGCAGGGTGGCACGGTCGCGGACGAGGACCGCGCTGGAACTGACCGGCTGGAAGAAGGACTTGTGGTAGTCCACGGTCACCGAGTCGGCGCGCTCGATGCCGTCCAGCAGATGGCGCCGGGTCGGGGAGGCCAGCAGCCCGCAGCCGTAGGCGGCGTCGACGTGCATCCAGAGTCCGGCCCCGTGGCACAGGTCGGCGATCCGGGACAGCGGGTCGATGGAGCCGAAGTCGGTGGTGCCCGCGGTGGCCACGACGGCCATGACGATCAGGTCGCCGCGCCGGCAGCGCTCGGCCTCGCGGGCGAGGGACGCGGCTCGCATACGGCGGTCGCTGTCGGTCTCGACGGTGATGACGGCGTCGGGTGCCAGCCCGAGGAGCTTCGCCGACTTCCTGACGCTGAAATGGGAGACCTCGGAAGCGAGGATCCGCAACCGCGGCAGGATCTCGTGCCGGGCCGGCGGGACCGCGGAGTTCTTCTCGGCGAGGGCACAGGCCTCCTCGCGAGCGAGCAGCAGCGCCTGGAGGTTGGACTGGGTGCCGCCGCTGGTGAAGACACCGTCGGCATCCTCGCCGAGCCCCAGGCGCTCGGTGGTCCAGTCGATCAGGCGACGCTCGATGAGGGTGCCGCCGGCGCTCTGGTCCCAGGTGTCGAGAGAGGAGTTGACGGCGGTGAGGACGGCCTCGCCCAGCAGCGCCGGGATGACGACGGGACAGTTGAGGTGGGCGAGATAGCGCGGATGGTGGAAGTAGACGGCATCACGCAGATAGACGTTCTCGAGCTCGTCGAGGGCGGCGGCCGGGTCGCCCAGGGGCCGTTCCAGGTCGATCCCCGATATCTCGGGCGCGAGCCGGGCCGGGGAGATCCCGCTGAACGGCCGCCGGGTGACGGCGACTTTGGACGCGATCCGGTCGATCCCCTCGGTGAGGGCGCGCCGGTAACGGTCCACGGTGCGGTCGTTGAAAAGATGCGCTCGTGCGCCTGTCCCCTCGGAGACGCCGCCTGTCGTGGGGAACTCGGCGGTGCGCGAGGCCTCGGCGATGTGCGAGGGGGCCTCGGCGGTGTGCCCCTGGAAACTCATGGTCAGTCCTCAACGGTGGGGGATGAGTGGGGAAGCCGGCAGGCCGTGAGCGGAGAGACGGATGCGACGCAGTCGCCGCATGCTGGGCGCACACCGGAAGGGCAGCGGGGGATGGCGGTCCTGGAACGGGGCATGACGGTGTTTCGCTCTCTCGCGACGGAAGGGAGGGCAGGGCCTGTCAGGGCGAACTTAGGTTAGCCTAGCCTAAGTTGATGTCCAGTCGGGGTTCGACGTTCGGCCTTGGTCGCGGTCGGCGGCGGGGAACCGTTCGGGCTCCTCGGTGATTTGGCCCGTACGCCTTGTGTCGGGCTCGGTCCGCGTCCCGTGGTGCGCGCCGCTCGGCTCGGCGCCCGGAGCGAGTGCCCGGTCCGGGGCCGGTGGCGCAGCGCGCCCGTCGTCGGCGGGGCGGGTGTCCGTGGTCGCGGTGGTGCGCCGCCTCCGGAGCGACCGTGATAGCTTTGGTTAGCCTTACCTAACTAAGATCGGGCGGTCGTGTGAGCATCGAGGTCTACCGGGACCCCTGGGGGATACCGCATCTGCGGGCGGGCAGCGCACACGAACTCGCCTTCGCCCAGGGTCGTAGCGCCGCCATGGACCGTGCCTGGCAGATCGAGGTCGAGCGGCACCGCTCCCGGGGCGCCTCGGCCGCCTTCCTGGGCGCCGGCGCCGTCGGCTGGGACCGCTTCGCCCGGCAGGCCCGGCTGGACGACACCGCCCGGCGCTGCTTCCGGGGACTCGACCCGGCCACCGGCGCCTGGGTCAGAAGCTACGTGGCCGGTGTCAACGCCGGTCTCGGCGACGGGGCGCGACGGGCACCGGAGTTCGCGGCCGCCGGGCTCGCTCCCGGCCGGTGGCGGCCGTGGACGCCGCTGCGTATCTGGCTGTCGCACCACATCCTCTTCGCGGGCTTCCCCGCCAAGCTGTGGCGCGAGGAGGTCGCTCGCCGGCTCGGCGCCGAGAAGATCGGGCTGTTCGCCACCGACGGCCCCGGCACTTCCGGGAGCAACGGCTGGCTCGTCGCCGGCGACCGCACCGCCACCGGGTCCGCCCTGATCGCCGGCGATCCGCACCGGTTCATCGAGGATCCGGGCATCTACCAGCAGATCCACCTGGCCTGCCCGCACTACGACGTCGTGGGACTGGCCGTCCCCGGAGTGCCGGGCATCGCGCACTTCGGGCACACCGGCACGGTGGCCTGGGCGATCACCAATGCCATGGCCGACTACCAGGACCTCTACCGGGAGCGGCTGCGACGCCGCGGTGCGCAGGTCGAGGCGCTCGGCCCGGACGGCTGGCGCCCCGCCGCGGTTCACGTCGAGACCATCCAGGTGGCGGGAGGCGCGCCGGTCGAGATCGAGGTGGTCGAGACCGAACGCGGTCCGGTCGTGATCGGCGGCCCGGATGAACCGGAGGCGATCAGTCTCCGCTGTCCCCCACGGGTCAGCGGTGACCTCGGATTCGGCGCTCTGCCCGCGCTGCTCCGGGCCGGCACCGTGGCCGATGTCGACCGGGCCCTCGACCAGTGGGTGGAGCCCGTCAATGTCGTACAGGCCGCCGACACCGAAGGCGGCCTGCTGCACCGTGTCGCGGGCCGGGTACCGGTGCGCCACCGGGACAACCGGCTGCGCGTCGTGCCGGCGTGGGAGCCCGGACACCAATGGCGAGGCCGGCACGGACCGATGCCTCGTGAGGCGGTCGACGGTCTCGCGGTGATGGCCAACCAGCGAGGCCTGGCCGCGCCGCTCGGTGTCGAGTTCGCCCCCGCGCACCGGGAGTTGCGGATCCGGGAGCTGCTGGGCGCGTCGACCGCCTGGTCGGCCAGGGACATGGCGGCCGTCCACACCGATACCCGTCTGGCCTCCGCCCGGCCCCTGGTGGAGCTGATGGGAGGACTCGACGGTCTCAGCGCGGACGCCGTACGCCTGCGGGAGCGGCTTCTGCGCTGGGACCGCCGGATGGAGGCCGACAGCACGGACGCCACGTCGTACGCCGCGGTGCGGGCGGCTCTCGTGCACCGGTTCGCGGCTCATCCGGTCTTCGCGGGGCTGGCCGAACCCCCCGCGTATCCGGACGTGTTCCTGCCCTGGCTCGCCCTGGTCCCGCGGATCGCCTTCGCGCTGGAGACCCTGCTGACCACCGACCTCCTGCCCGCGGCCGACAGGGACGGCCTGGTCCGGGCGGCCGTTGAGGAGGTGGCCTCCGCGGGCGGGGCGCCGGTGCCCTGGGGGGAGGTGCACCGGCTCGCTCCCTGGCGGGCGTTGCCCGGCGCGACGCCCGAGGTGTCGCCGGGGCTGTCCGGAGACCACGACTGCGTGCTGGCCACCTCGAGCGTTCCCGGTGTCACCGACCACAGCGCGCGCGGTCCCGCGGCGCGCTATGTGTGGGACCTCGCCCGGCGCGAGGACAGCCTGTGGGTGGTCCCGTTCGGTGCCTCCGGCGTACCGGGCGACGCCCACCACCACGACCAACTGCCGCTGTGGCTACGAGGAGACCTCGTGCCCGTGATCATCGACTGGAACCAGCTGACCAAGGAGCGCCATGACCTCTGAGCCGCCCGCCCTCCCGGCTCCGACCGGAGCCGCCGCCCGCACCGCCGTGTACGAGCAGAAGGTCGACGGCTTCGGGAGGGTCCGCATCGTGCCCGTGGATCCCGCGGGCGACCTCGATGTGATCCACCGCTGGGTCAGTGAGGAGCGGGCCCGGTTCTGGGGTATGCGCGAGGCCGGGCGGGAGCGCGTCCTGGAGATCTACGAGTATCTGGACTCCCTCACCACCCACCACGCCTATCTGCTCCACCGGGACGACAGGCCGGTCGCGCTCTTCCAGACGTACGAGCCGGACGCCGACCCGGTCGGCGAGTGCTACGACGTACGGCCCGGCGACTTCGGTATCCACCTGATGATCGGTCCCACCGCCGGTGCCACGGAGCGGGGCTTCAGCGGCACTCTTCTCTCCGTGTTCCTCACCTATGTGCTGGCGGACCCGAGCCGTCAGCGGATCGTGGCCGAACCGGACGCCCGTAACGACAAGGCGATCGCGCGTCTGACCCGGGCCGGATTCGTACCCGGGCCACTGATCGAACTCCCCGAGAAGACAGCCCGGTTGCTCTTCCTGAGCCGGGACGCATTCGAACGCCGCACCTGAACAGCGGCGTTCGCGGTCCACCCCCGGCCACAGCGGACGTCGCCGTGGCCGGGGGGAGTCGGCCGCCGTGCGTCGTGGTGCCGGTGCGGTGCGCCTCCAGCGCGTCGACATCCGCGGGGGGAGCCCCCCGCGTTGGCCGGCGCCGGCGGGTTCACCCATGGCTGTGACGGACCAGCACACCGACGCCGGCCGCCCCGCCTGACGGACCGTGACCCCGGGTCCGGCCGTACCGTGGCACGCCTGGCCGGGCCGCCCTTGGGACGAGGACGGACCGAGCCGCGGCATGCCCGGCTGGGCCCGCGATTTCCGGAAGGACGGGGACGGGTTGAACACAGGGGCCGCCGGCTTCGTATTGCACAGCGCGCGCCGTGCCAGCCGCATCTCCCGACGACATGGACACCACATGTGTCCACTGGGAGGGCAGCATGTACACCCATCGACGTACGGCGCAGTCGCGGCCGACGGCACGGACCATCGTGAGCTCTGTCGCCGCTGTCGCGGCGCTCGCGCTCATCGCCGTATTCGTCGTCCTCCGGCAGAGCGACGAGAGCCAGGCATCGACGGATGCGGCAGCCGTGGGCGTCGGGAGCGTCTCCCAGCACGGCGCGAACCATGGAACCGGGGGCTCGGGCGGCGCCGGCACGGCGTCCGGCACAGCCGGATCGGGTCCACAGCCGGTCACGAAGGTCGATGAGACGTTCCTGGTCAAGGTGCGGCAGGCGGGCCTGTGGGAGATCCCGGCCGGCAGGCTCGCGCAGACCCACGCCGACAGCGAGGCCGTCAAACGCGCCGGGCTGCACCTTCTCGACGGCCACAGCAAGCTGGACCAGCTGGTACGGGAGGACGCCAAGATCCTGGGAGTCGATCTTCCTGAGGAGGCCAGCGCCGAACAACAGGGCTGGGTCGACCAGCTGGAGGGCGCCCAAGGGGTGGAGTTCGACCGCCTGTTCGCGAATCTGCTGAGGGCGTCCCACGGCAAGATCTTTGCCACGATCGCTGAAGTACGGGCGGCGACCCAGAACGACCTTGTACGCCGTCATGCCCGGCAGGCCAATCAGACGGTGCTGGACCACATGGAGGTGCTGGAGGACACAGGGCTCGTGGATGCCGCCACCTTCAAGGAGGTCGAGGACGCGGTCGCGCCCCAGTAGCCGCACCCCCGGAGCGCCCCCCTGGCCCCTGCGTACCACCGGATGCCGGACGGCGGATGGTCGAGTCACATGCCCAGATGGTTGAACACCTGGACTTTTGCACTATGCAATGGTTTAGTGGCGGTCAGGGCCCGCTCGACGGACCGACTTCTGGGAGAGCGGCACTGGCACGGTGCGCACTCGACACCGGACGTCTCCCGCCGGACGGGCCCTCCCGGGGTCCGCGGGTGCACCCAGGAACCGTCCGCGGCAGCGCGGTCGACGACTGTCCGGAGTGTGCTCAGGAGAAGCCGCACAGCTTCGGACGGTTGAGCGCCCTGCCCCACACCCTTTCTGGCTGTGGTCGCGGTCGTGGCCGTCACCGCGGGCCCCGGGCCCGACCTCCTGTCACCGGTACCGCCGCGGGCCCGCTCTTGCCGGCCCACGGCGAGAGGCGGCCTCGCACGGCGCTCCCGGCGGGGACTACCGGTCCGGGCGGTCAGGTCCGGCAGGTCATCGACTCTCTGCCGTGTCGGGTAGAACAGAGCCATGGCCGATGATGAGCATCCCTGGCGGGGCCCGGACGATGTGGACGCGGTGACACGCGCCGTACTGACCGCTTCGCGGCTGCTGGTCGCCGTCTCGGCCCGGTCGCTGGCCGCCGTCGAGGAGCGGGTGACGCTGCCGCAGTTCCGACTTCTGGTGGTGCTGGCCACTCAGGGTGCCGCCAAGCTCGTCGTGCTGGCCGAACGGCTCGGGGTCAACCCCTCCACGGCGATGCGCATGACGGACCGTCTCATCGCCGCCGGTCTGGCGGACCGGCAGGTGAACCCGGGCAACCGGCGGGAGAACCTGCTGCAGCTGACCCCGGAGGGCCGGCGCATCGTCGAGCAGGTCACGGCTCATCGGCGCGAGGAGATCGCCACCATCGTTGCGCGCATGGACCCCACGCAAAGGGGTGCCCTGGTCGACGCCCTCACCGCCTTCACCGAGGCCGGCGACGAGCCGGCGGTGTCCGGGGCCGGAGACGACGCCCACCCTCTCGGCTGGTCCGACCTGCCCTTGAGGGAGGGCGCCTGAGCCCCCGGCAGCTGCCCGCCGCTCACCGAGTGACGCCTCGGTCGGGCGGGAGCGGTCCGAGCCCGCGTTCCACCGCGCAAGGCCCCGCCGCTTCGACTCCGCCCTTCGCGGAAAGCCCGCTGCCGTAAGGGAACCGAAGCCGGGTTCACGCACTGGACGATTCTTCAGCCGGTGGCGTTCATGGACAACGTCGCGGGCGCCAAGGCGCAGCACCTGTATCCCGTGTATCCCGGAATGAGCTCAGGCCGCCTGGACTCCGGCGACCCGCCGGTCATCGGAACGGCTCCAGGGGCGGCGGCCCGTCAGCCATCCGCGCCGGGCCCCGGTGGCGCGTGGCCCATGGTCTGAGTGATGGTCACCAGCACGGTGACGGGTGAGGGTGCGTCGTGCCGGGCCAGCTGGGCGGTGACGGCGGACCGTACCTGCTCCCGTACGTCCCGGGCGGTGTCCAGAGTGCGGCGGTCCTCGTGCACGATGCAGCGCACTTCCACCTGCCAGCCGGGGCCGTGGGGTGTGCGTTCGGCTCGGATACCCGCTTCGGGGGGTGCGGCCGGGATGCCCACGGTCTGCTGGGCGTGGGCCGCGGCGCCGGCCAGCCGGTAACCGAGGCTGGGCTGCAGCCCGACCACGCCGGGGACCGCGAGGGCCGCACGTGCGGCGGCTCGGTGGATGTCCACCGCTCGAACGAGCGTCATCGGTCCTCCCCTTCCCGGCCATCCGCCTCGGCGGGGTGGGCAGGCCGACGTGGCTCCAGTACGTCCACGATCTCCAGGTCGGCACGGGTGACGGCCAGGCCGAGTACGTGGTGCGCGGCGTGGAGGACGGCCCGGCGCACGTGGTCGGCCCGGTCGGGCAGCGGCCGGTCGAGCGCGGCCGCCACAGTGAGGACGATATGCACGGCCGTGCCATCGCCGGTGGGGGTCAGCCGGCAGCTGGCGGCGCGTGCTCCGGGGACGGTGTCGGCGGCCCGGCGCAGGACTTTCGCGGCCGCGGTCTCGGTGATCCGCAGATCCTCCGCGGCGTCGTCCAACGGCAGCATCCGGCCGAGCCGCACCTCGGCGCGGACCGCGCGCATCACCCGGTCGGCGAGGGACTCCCCACTGGGCCGTTCCTGGGCGCGCAGGGCGCGAGTTGCCTCGTCCAGGGCCGCCAGTCCCTCGACGGCCTGCCGGCAGTACGGACACCCGGCGGTGTGCGGGTCCGTCAGAGGTCCCTGATCGCGGGCCTGCTCCCAGACGAGGCTGAGCGGACGCCCGCAGGGCAGCCGCTGGTCACCGGCGAGGAGTTTGGCATCGGCGAACCGACGCGAGCCGGTGGCTGCCCGGGGCGGCTCGGTGCCCGGGGGGCCGGCGTGCGGGTCGTCTAGCGCCATGGACCCATCTCCTTCGTCAGAGCACGTCGCGCTCGGAAGAGTCTGCCGCGTACGGTCTGTTCGCTGGTCCGCATCACCTGCGCGATCTCTTCATAGTGCAGGCCGTGCAGTTCCCGCAGCACCCAGCAGGCGCGCTGGCCGGAGCTCAGTCTGCCGAGCGCCTGGGCCAGGGCGGTGGTGGCGGCGTCGCTCTCGGCGGCGCGTTCGGGCGCGGTGCGCCCGTTACGGGTGGCGGGCTCGGGGACGGTCTCCAGCGGGACGACGGGCGTGCGGCCGCGGCGGGTGTTGAGGCAGCGGTTGGTCACGATGCGGTACATCCAGGTGCGGAACGTGGCGTCGCCGCGGAATTCGGGCAGTCGCCGCCAGGCGCTGAGGAAGGCGTCCTGGACGGCGTCCTCGGCGTCCGTGGGGTTGCCGAGCAGATGGTGGGCGAGGGCGAGGAGCGGGGTGCTGTGGCGGCGTACCAGGACGGAGAAGGCGTCGTCGTCCCCTTCGCGGGCCCGCACGGCGAGCAGCCGGTCCTCCAGGGCGGCGGGGCCGGTCCCCTGCTCCGCGGCCGGGGCTGCCGGCGCCGGCGCCGGCGCACTGGGCGGACGGTCGGCTTTCCGCGGCGGTGATGGTGGTCCGTCCTGCTTCTGCATCGGCTGCTCGCTTCTCGCCTGGCCCTGCGTCCCGGAATGCGTGGAGGCGGTCACTGACCGTCGATGGGAAACGCATGTCCCGACCGGACGCCGCACGGCTCATCCTATGTGGTCCACATCACGCTGCCGCGTGAGGATTGCGGCCGGGGTGTGTCCAATCCTTCGACGGGCACTGCGCCGGTGCCCGCACGGATCGGCTGAGGAGATCCTCATGACGGACACGATCAGCCGCCCCGACACGGAACGGGGCGGCACGGAACCGGGCCAGAAGGACGAGGCCGGAAAGGAACTGCGGGGCGGCCGGGGCACCGATGTCCCGTCCGCGAGCCGCGGGCGTACCACCATCGCGGACAGCGTGGTGGCGAAGATCGCGGCGATGGCCGCGCGCGAGGTGCCGGGCATCCACAACCTCGGGGCGGGGATGGCACGGGCCCTGGGGGCCGTGCGCGACCGGGCCCCGGGCGGGCGCTCCGGCGTCACCCGCGGGGTGAAGGTCGAGGTGGGCGAGCGTCAGGCGGCCGTGGACCTCGACATCGTCGTCGAGTACGGCGTCTCCATCATCGAGGTGGCGGGGGAGGCGCGTACCAACGTCGTCTCCGCGGTGGAGAGCATGACCGGCCTGCAGGTCGTCGAGGTGAACATCGCCGTCGACGACGTCCATCTGCCCGACGAGCAGGACGAGGGCGAGACACAGGAGACCGAAGGCCGTGTGGCGTGACGTGAAGCGGGCACCCGGACGCGGTCCGTCCCCTTTCGCGGGCGCTGCGGTGACGCTACGGCGTACGAGGAGCCGATCGTCGTGAGGCGGGTGAGTGAGCGATGAGCACAGAGACGGTGGGCCTGCTGGCGGGCATGGCCCTGGGCTTCGCCGGGTACTTCGGCGGCTTCGGGGCGTTCCTGGTGGTGGCGGGCCTGGGAATTGTGGGCCTGGCCATCGGCCGGTTCGTGGGCGGCGGCTTCACACTCGGCGACTTCGTGCGCCGCCCGGAGGGGACGAGGAGGGCCCGGGCCGGCTCCAGCCGGTGGGAGGACTCCGGGCGTCCCCGGGGTGCTCCGGGGCCATCCCGGAGCCGGGTGCGATGAGCGGAATGCGGCCGGCTCCCCACCGACGCCGCCGGGGAATCCGCCCTCGCGCGAGCGGAGGGAGCGGGATGCGGACGTGGCCGTGCACCGGGCGCAACGGGGCCTGCGAACCACGCGTCATCCCACACCGCCCAGCCGCATGACCAGCCGAACCCGCAAGTGCGCCTTCACGCCGTGCGACCCAGCGGTCACCGTGCCGTAAGGCCGGTACGGACCGGGCGTCCGACGCATGACAGCCCCCATGGATCTGGGAGTGACCTGATGAAGCCACTGAAGAACCAGCCCAGCGGCGCGTCCGCCCTCGAGCCGGAGACGCAATCCCCGGTCGAGAAGCCGACGGACCTGCCCAAGCAGTCCTGGCTGGGGGTGCTGAAGCGCACCGTGAAGGAGTTCAAGGCCGACAACCTCACGGACTGGGCGGCCGCTCTGACCTACTACGCGGTGCTGTCGATCTTCCCCGCCCTCCTGGCCCTGGTATCCGTCCTGGGGCTGCTGGGCAGATCGACCATCAAGCCACTGATCGACAATGTGGGCGGCCTGGCCCCGGGGTCCGTCCGCGACATCCTCAACAGCATGCTGGAGCAACTCCAGAGCAGCCAGGGCAAAGCCGGCCTCGCGCTGATCATCGGGATCGTGGTGGCCCTGTGGTCGGCCTCCGGATACATCGCGGCCTTCATGCGCGCCTCCAACGCCGTCTATGACATCGGTGAAGGCCGGCCCATATGGAAGACCCTGCCCACCCGGCTCGCCATCACGGTCGTGGTGATCGTCCTCCTGGCCGCCATCGCGGTGGGCGTGGTGTTCACCGGATCCCTGGCCGAGAGGACGGGTGACGTCCTGGGACTGGGCGATACGGCCCTCACGGTGTGGAGCATCGCCAAGTGGCCTGTGCTCATCGTCCTCTTCAGCCTGATCGTCGCGCTGCTGTACTGGGCATCCCCGAACGTCAAACGCGGCTTCCGCTGGGTGACGCCCGGCAGCGTCCTCGCCGTGCTCATCTGGATCATCGCCTCCGCCGCCTTCGGGCTGTACGTGGCGAACTTCAGCAGCTACGACAAGACCTACGGCAGTCTCGCCTCGGTGATCGTCTTCCTGGTCTGGCTGTGGATCTCCAACATCGCCATCCTGCTCGGCCTGGAATTCAACGCCGAACTCGAACGCGGACGCGCCCTCGAAAGCGGTCACCCGCCCGGCGAAGAGCCCTAGTCGAGCCCCGCGACACCCGCAAACTCTGACCCGCACCCCGGTGCACGCTCCCGTATGCACCGCTCATCAGCCCCTTTCTCCCCACTACTTGACAGCCATCAGTCAACACCGATGAAGCGGCGTTGCGGAACACGCGAAAGCGGAGGATAGAAATGATCACCCGAGAGCAGATCCCCACCGTTCTGGACCACCCTGTCTATGACGGCGAGGGCAACAAGGTCGGCGAAGCCAAGCACATCTTTCTGGACGATGTCACCGGCCTGCCCGAGTGGGTCAGCGTGAAGACCGGCCTGTTCGGTATGAGCGAGTCATTCGTGCCCATTCACGACGCCACCATGGTCGAGGACCACCTCGAGGTCCCGTACCTCAGGGACAAGGTCAAGGAGGCGCCGAACGTCGACGTCGATGCGGGCGGCCACCTGTCCGAGGACGAGGAACACCGTCTGTACGACTACTACGGCATAGCCTGGACCGCTGCTGCCTGGCAGCAGGCCGATCAGCCGGGAGAAGGCGGCAGGGCCCGCACCGGCACCGGGGAAACCCAGGACACCTCGGCCGACGATGCCATGACGCGGTCGGAGGAGCAGATGCACGTCGGCACCGAACGCCAGGAGGTCGGCCGAGCACGGCTCCGTAAGTATGTGATCACCGAGGAACAGCAGATGACCGTCCCGGTGCGCAAGGAGGAGGTACGCGTCGAACGGGAGCCGATCACCGATGCCAACCGTGATGCCGCCACCTCCGGCCCGGACATTTCCGAGGCCGAGCACGAGGTGACCCTGCACGAGGAGCGGCCCGTGGTGGAGACCAGGGCCGAGCCGGTGGAGCGGGTCCGCCTGGCCACCGACGAGCACACCGAGGAAGAAACCGTGAAGGGCACCGTGCGCAAGGAGCGGATCGAGGCCGAGACGCCCGACGAGGACGACACCCCTCGCCGCTGATCGCCCGCGGCGGCCGGGCCCGCCGGGAGGAGGAAAGCGACGGACCTGTCCGCCGGAGCGGAGATCCCGTGGCCGGCCGGGGGTACGGGTGACACACACCTGGCCCCCGGCCGGCGGCGAGCAGGTCGGCGGGGCTTCCGGCCCGTGGCGCGGGTGAATCCAGGAGGGGGTCCGTACGCCATGGCCAGGGCCGGTGCGCCGACTCTGCGGAATAAGGACACGTCGGTGTACAAGTGACCTGGTTTTCCCGGGTCCGGCTGAATCCTCGTGCTTTTTCGCAGGATGGGCCGGGGTTAAGGGCAAGGCGGTCAGAGGCGGCGTACCCGTGCGGCTATGCCATGTCCGACCAACAGATAGATCACGGCGGGCAGGCCGTAGTTGAGGAGGACGCGGACGCCGTCCGTATCCATGGTGAAGATGTCCTGTGACCACCAGGCGAGCCAGTCCGCCCCGCCTTCGACGAACTGGACGAAGACATTGGCCTGGTTGGCTTCGAGCAGGTAGAGCAGGATCCACAGGCCCAGGAACGCGGCGGCGATGTCGGCAACCGTATGAATGGCCAGGGCTGCCCGGCTTGCGCCGAAGCCGTCCCGATTACGGGCGTAGTGGTGGTTGCCGCCCTGGGCGGGGTCGTACGGCTGATTTCCGGGCATGGGCTCGGTGTTACTCACGGGGGGTTCCCATCTGACGTGTCCATCGTCTTGCCGGCAAGGAAAAAGACCACGGCCGGCGTCACTTCCTCGCCTTGCTGGAGGCTGCACCTGCCGCGGTTGCATACGGGCCGCTGTGCGTGCCCGCAATGGGTTCTGCGTCGCAGGGGTGCCCTTGCGTTACCCGGCCTTCGCAATACATCCGAAATGGCCCCTTGCGATCATTCCGCCTCTTGCTTGCCCGGCGAGTCACCACCCTGGGTCGTGACGTCACGGCAGCCGGACACGCGGGGCGCGGTCGGGGCTCGGTGCGCGGGACGCTCGCCATGGCGTGACAGACCTGACGGCTTCGCCCCGTGCTCACAGGAGGGCAGGAGCCGCGGCCGGATGCCGATGGGGCCAGGAAGCGGCGCGAGGCGTTCTTCCTGCTCGCCCGCGGCGGCAGTCTCCACCGCCGCAATCGCCGAAGGACGCCACTGACACCAGCGGGCCCGGCTGCGGACACCCACGCCGTCGGGGTGTTCGCCGGCCCGTGGACGGCCGACATACGGCAATCCTCCGTGTCGGCCGCGTCGCCACTCACGGGCCGCAGCCCGTACCCCGTAACGATCTGCTCCTCAATCACCCGAACGCGCCGCTTCCCCGCCGACACGCGGCCGCGTTGATGGCGTAGGTCTGGGAGAGGTTGTTTTCACTCCCGGCCGTCGGGCGCGCCCCGGCGGTCGGCTCTCTCCGCAGAAAGAATGCGATGGCGACTTCGACAGAGCCCGTCACCCCCATCCCGGTACCGGGACGCAACTGGGGAACAGTTGCGGTGACGTGGCTGTCCACGACCGATCACAAGAAGATCGGACACCTGTATCTGATCACGTCCTTCGTCTTCTTTGTCTTCGGTGGACTGTTGGCGCTGGGAATCCGGGCCGAGTTGGCTCGCCCTGGGCTGCAGATCATGTCGACCGAGCAGTACAACCAGGCCTTCACGCTGCACGGCACGATTATGCTGTTGCTCTTCGCGACTCCTACCTTCGCGGGCTTCGCCAACGCCGTCATGCCGCTTCAGATCGGCGCCCCGGACGTGGCTTTCCCACGCCTGAACATGCTGTCGTACTGGCTTTTCCTGTTCGGGGGCCTGATTGTCGTAGGCGCCCTGCTGACGCCGCAAGGCACCGCCGACTTCGGATGGACCGCCTACACCCCACTGAGCGGGGATGCCCGTAGCCCCAGTGAGGGGTCGGACATGTGGATCATGGGGTTGGCGCTCGCGGGATTCGGAACGATCCTCGGCGCGGTCAACTTCATCACCACCATCATCTGCATGCGGGCCCCCGGGATGACCATGTTCCGCATGCCGATCTTCACATGGAACGTGCTGTTCACCTCGGTTCTGGTGCTGTTCGCGTTTCCCGTCCTTGCCGCGGCCCTTCTCGTGCTGGAGGCGGACCGCAAATTCGGGTCGCATGTCTTCGACCCGGAGAACGGCGGACCACTGCTGTGGCAGCACCTCTTCTGGTTCTTCGGCCACCCCGAGGTGTACATCATTGCGCTGCCGTTCTTCGGGATCGTCACGGAGATCCTCCCGGTGTTCTCCCGGAAGCCGATTTTCGGCTACGTGGGACTGATCGCCGCCACCATCGCCATCACCGGGCTCTCGGTGACCGTCTGGGCCCACCACATGTTCGCAACCGGGGCCGTCCTCCTGCCTTTCTTCTCGTTTATGACATTCCTGATCGCTGTGCCCACCGGCGTCAAGTTCTTCAACTGGATCGGCACCATGTGGAAGGGATCGCTGTCCTTCGAGACTCCGATGCTCTGGTCCATCGGATTCCTGGTGACATTTCTCTTCGGTGGGCTGACCGGAATCATCCTGGCCTCACCGCCCATGGACTTCCATGTCACCGACTCCTATTTCGTTGTTGCGCACTTCCACTACGTGGTCTTCGGTACGGTGGTCTTCGCCATGTTCGCCGGCTTCCATTTCTGGTGGCCGAAAATGACGGGGACCATGCTGGACGAGCGTTTGGGGAAGATCCATTTCTGGACTCTGTTCATCGGCTTCCACACCACCTTCCTTGTCCAGCACTGGCTGGGAGCCGAGGGTATGCCTCGTCGTTACGCCGACTACCTGGCCGCCGACGGATTCACCGCGCTGAACACGGTCTCCTCCATCGGGGCGTTCCTCCTCGGTATGTCGACCCTGCCCTTCTTCTACAACATCTGGAAGACCGCCAAGTACGGGAAGAGGATCGAGGTCGATGACCCGTGGGGCTACGGTCGCTCGTTGGAGTGGGCCACCTCGTGTCCGCCGCCCCGGCACAATTTCCTCACCTTGCCGCGGATCCGTTCCGAATCTCCGGCGTTCGACCTGCACCACCCCGAGGTGGCGGTTCTCGACCAGCTGGAGAACGTCGAGCGCCGGGATGTCGTCGAACCGGGCAAGGGCGTGGCCTCGCCCCTGAAGGAAGACCGGGACAAGGAATGACACGGCCGTCCGCTCACGGGAATGCGCAGCAGCACGAGGCCGCTTCGGGGATCGCTCACCTGGAGGGCTATCTGATCTGTCAGACCGAAGTCGGCAACGCCCGGGCCGAAGCGGAAGCCTTCGCGTGTCGCATGCCGTGGCTCACCACAGCCCAGCACGACGAGGTCGTCCGGCTCTACACGGACGAACGCCTGGAACTCTCCCGGAAGGTTCTGCGGGCTGTCGTGGACCGCTGCCACGCATTGAACAGCGAGTATTCGGCCCGGTATGCCACGCTGCGGCGCCGGACGATGTTCGCCTGCGCTGCGGTCCTCACCACGGTGGCCGTACTGTCCACCGGCGTTGCCCTCGTATCGGCAGCCCCCTGAGCGCACGGCCGGCTCCGTCCGGTGATGCCGCGCCCGGTCGGTCCCGCGCTCCGAGGGGCTGTGTGACGCAGCCAACGGCTGTCAGCAGCCGTTGATCGAAGACTTCTCGACGCGGAGAGAAAGGCGTGTGCCGGCGTTGGGTCCGGTTTCATGATCTCGACAGGCCGGCGCACTGCCCTGCCGGCCTGTCCGACTCCGGGGGAAGTCCAGTCCAGTGATCCACCGTAGCGAGACTCCGCCGAGCATCGCCCGTACCGACGCCCGAGGCGCGCAGTTCGTCCACGGGTCCGGCGGGCGGTGCCGTCGCGGTGCGCCGCCGTGGGCGCGTCAGCCGCGGCGGCTGTGCCGGGCGGGTCCGCCGGAGGACCACGCGGCCCCCTTGCCCCCGGCCCACGACGGCTCGGGCGTCGTGCGGCCCTGAGGGCTCAGAACGGCTTGCGGGGCAGGGGCTCGAGGCCTCCCATGTCCAGCCGGAACGGCGGGTAGGCGTCCGTCATCAGCGAGGCGTAGGCGGAGACCCGCAGCACCCAGCGCTCCAGGCCGATGACCAGGTCGAAGAGCGACGGCGGGTAGCGGCCCGTGAAGGCCAGGACGATCACGGCGACGAGCGAGAGATATCCGATGAGTCCGCCGTACCAGCCCGACCAGTGGTAGCCGCCGACGAAGAACCCGACGGCGATGTAGTGCGGGATGGCGAGCAGCCACCACTTCACCAGGACCAGCCCGCGGGAGAGGTGTTCGGGGTACTCCACCTCGAAGTGGGCCGGATAGTCGGGTACGTCGGCCAGGGTGAAGGGTGGGTACCGGTCCGTGCCCAGCCCCGCGCGGGCGTAGTAGTTCACACGCCAGCTCCAGCGCAGGACACCGACATTGAAGTCGAACAGCCCCCGGGGGTACCGCGTGGTGAAGAGAATGCTGAAGAAGGCGACAACGCTGACGAGCAGGAACGCGATCCAGAGGAAGACCAGCAGGATGTAGTGCGGAAGGGCGAGGAGCCACTTCACCAGCCACATCCACCGGGACAGCCGGGGATCGAGTGAGGCCTCGACGCGTACCGGATACGGGGACCAGGCTGTCGTCACCTTGACCATCTCCTTCGGGCAGGGCCCCTGAGCACCCCCGCTTCCGACTCCGCACCCGAGCTCTCTCGGGTCGCGCCCGGGCCGGGCACGGTCGGCCTGCGGTGTGCCCCGGCTGCCGGTACCGAGGCCGGTGTTCGCCTGTCACGACAGCCGGGAGCCGTGGGGTTACGGGTACGGCCCACCCCGTGGTGGCCGTACGCGGCCCGGACGCTCCTGTGCGACGGGCTCGGCTGCCTCAGCGGGGAGGCGCGACGCAAGGCCGGTGCCACCCCGGTGGTGTCGGCTCGGCCACCGGTCCTGTTCCTGTGATCAGGTTCCCACCGGTCGGGGCGGGCCACCACTCGCCGCCTCCCGGCCCAGGGGAACTCCCGCCGAGAAGCCGGGTGGCCGACGACCCTGCGGTTCGCCGATTGAGGGGAGTGCGCCCCGAAGATCAGGGCAGGCAGTGTCCCGGCCGGATCGGGGCGGGTGGCCGTACCGGGGTCATCCGCCTGCTCCTCGTACGGCCGACGGCCCGGTCCCGGGTCTCCGGCCCGGCCCGTCCTCCTGCACCTGCGGGCGGGCACGTACGTGCATGCGTTCGCCTTGGGCCCCGTAGAGGGCGAGCCATTCGACGGGGTGGTCTCCGGCGTTGGCGACGCCGTGAGGCATACGGGTGTCGAATTCGGCGGCTTCACCGGCAGCGAGGACGAGGTCGTGCTCGCCGAGGGCCAGGAGCAGGCGGCCGGAGAGGACGTACAGCCACTCGTACCCCTCGTGCGTGCCCTGTTCAGGCCGTTGCCTCCGGCCGGCTCCCGGGACGGGGAGGATTTGCTTGTAGGCGTGCATGCCGCCGAGGTGCCGGGTCAGGGGGATCCAGGTCTGGCCGTGGCGGGTGAAGGGCCGCGGGTGGATGCGGGGGTCGCCGGTCTGGGTACCGACCAGCTCATCCAGGGGCACACCGTGCGCTTTGGCCAGTGGGAGCAGATGTTTGAGGGCCGGCTCCCGCTGTCCGGCCTCCAGCCGGGACAGGGTGCTCACTGAGATCCCCGTGGCTGCGCTGAGCTCGGCGAGGGTGGTGCCGCGCGCTTGCCGCAGGGCGCGCAGTCGCGGCCCGACAGCCGTCAGTGCCTGGGCGAGCTGATCGTCGTCCTTCATGCCTCTATTTGCTGGAACGGCAAATAACTTTGTCAAGTCGGTGAATGTGCGTTCATGATCTGCCTCGGAATTGGAGGTAACGCCCATGAGCGAACGAAAAGCGCAGCATGTCAGCGACCTGTCGGACGGTGGCGATCACGGCTATGACGTCGTGGTGATCGGGGGTGGCGCCGCCGGCCTGAGCGGGGCGCTCACCCTGGGGCGGGCAAGGCGATCGGTGCTCGTCATCGACAGCGGCCGCCCACGCAACGCCGCGGCTGCGGGAGTTCACGTCTATCTCGGCCGCGAGGGCGCCACGCCCGGCACGCTGCTGGCCGACGGGCGCGAGGAGGTGCGCTCCTACGGCGGACGGATCACCCAGGGCACCGCCGTGTCCGCCGAGAGGGACGCGACGGGCTTCGCCGTCCGGCTCGCCGATGAGAGCACGGTGCACGGCAAGCGGCTGCTGGTGACGACGGGGCTCGTCGACGAGCTGCCTGAGGTGCCCGGCCTGGCCGGGCTGTGGGGCACGGACATCCTGCACTGTCCGTACTGCCACGGATGGGAAGTGCGCGACGAGGCGATCGGGATTCTGGGGACTGGACCGTTGGCGGTGCACCAGTCCCTGATGTGGCGGCAGTGGAGCGAGAACGTCACGTTGTTCCTGCACACTGCCCCCGAGCCGAGCGATGAGGAGTACGAGCAACTCGCTGCCCGCGGTATCGCAGTGGTGGACGGTGAAGTGACCGCCCTGGAACAGACCGACGGGCGACTGGCCGGGGTGCGTCTGGCCGCCGGCACGGTCGTCCCCTGCCGGGCCCTGGGCGTGGCCCCGCGATGGGTGGCCCGCGCCGGGTTCCTGGCCACCCTTGGCCTGGAGTCGGCCGAGCAGGTGATGTCGGGGACAGTGATCGGCAGCTACATCCCCTGCGGCCCCACGGGGGAGACGGCGGTGCCGGGCGTGTGGGTGGCCGGCAACGTCGCCACTCCGACCGAGCAGGTCATCGGCTCCGCCGCCGCCGGAGCCCGCGCCGCCGGAGCGATCAACGCCGACCTCACGGCCCAGGACACCCGCCTCGCCGTCGCCGCCCGCCGCGTCGGCAGCGCCTTCTCCCCGGAGATGGAACGCGAGGTGGCCGAGCGCGTCCTGAGCGATCGCCGCCACGGCTTGTGACTCCGGCCCCACGAGGAAAGGTCGATGCGGCATCCGACGGCGGTGCTGTGCGGTTCTGAGCATGTGTCATCGGTTATGGCACAGTCTTCCTGCGGGCTGTGCCATAACCGCATTCGAGCCAGTAAAAAAGAGAAGAGGGCGCACCACATGGACTACACGATCGAGGTCCTCACCGTCCCTGTTGCCGATGTCGACCGGGCCAAGGAGTTCTACGCGGACAAATGCGGCTTCCACGTCGACCTCGATACCGAGGTGGCGCCGGGTATCCGTATCGTGCAAATCACGCCGCCGGGCTCGCGGTGTTCGATCGCGCTGTCACAGGGCATGCCGGCCTCGCCGAACCAGTCGGACATGAAGCCTGGCACCCTGCGCGGCGTGCAGATCTGCGTGACCGACATCGCCGCGGCGCATGCCGAGTTGTCGGGGCGCGGCGTCGAGATCAGCCCGGTGCAGCACGTGGGGCCCTCGGGCTGGGAGGAGGGAAACGGCGAGACCTGGAACTCCTTCGCCTTCTTCGCCGACCCGGACGGCAACGGCTGGGTGCTCCAGGAGGCGCCGTCCCCGCTGTCCGAGCGTTGAACTGCTCCGTCACGCGCTGGACAGCGGCTCCGTCGACGGCGTGGATACTGGCAGTCATGCGTATCGACTTCGACCCCGCGGCCCTGGATCGGAACTCCTTCTACAAGCTCCTGACCTCGGTGGTCGTGCCCCGCCCGATCGCCTGGGTCTCCACCGTCTCCGCGGACGGGACGGACAATCTCGCCCCGCACTCCTTCTTCACGATTTCCTGTGTGGAACCGCCCGTCGTGCAGTTCACCTCCGTCGGCCGGAAGGACTCCCTGCGCAATATCGAGGCCACCGGTGAGTTCGTGGTCAACCTCGCTCCCGAGCGGCTCTTCGAACAGATCAACGCCACGGCGACGGACTTCCCGCCCGGCGTCAGTGAGTTCGACGCCGTGGGCGTGGCCCGTGAGCCGAGTCTGCGGGTCAAGCCGCCGCGGGTCGCGGACTCGCCCGTGGCCCTGGAATGCGAGCTGCACAGCACCTTGCGTCTCGGCGACTCCACCGTGGTCCTCGGCACGGTGGTGCACGCCGCGGTGGCCGAGGACGTCGTCGTGGACGGTCATCCCGAGGTGACGAAGCTGCGCCCGCTCACGCGGCTCGGCAAGGACGAGTGGGGCACCCTCGGCGAGGTCCAAGAGATCTCCCGCATCCGTTACGCGGATTGGGACGGCCGTACGGGAGACAGGTCAAGCTGACGCGCCGCTTACTCCTGTCGGCCCATCCGAATGGCTCCCCGGCTGCGGCCGGCCGGACCTCGGTACACGCTGCCAAGAGGTGTACCGAGGTGAGGGAGACGGACATGCGGTTCGCGCGGCGGACGAAGCTGGCGATATGGGGAGCGGCGCTGGGCGCGGTCGCGGCCTGCTCGGCGCAGGGAGCGAAACCGCCGGGGCCGCCTGCCCCGCCGTCCGCATCGAAGGCCGCACGGGCCGAGGGTTCCGGCGACCGGAGTTCCTTCACCGTCGTGGCGACCGGCGATGTGATTCCCTATCCCTCGATCATCCGCCAGGCCCGGACCGACGCAGGCGGCGCCGGGTATGACTTCAGCCCCATCCTCGCCGGGATCAAACCTGTCGTCGCCCCCGCCGACCTGGCGATCTGCCATATGGAGACGCCGTACGGCCCGGCGGAGGGGCCGTTCACCGGCTACCCGATGTTCCAGTCCCCGCCGGACGTCGCCCGCGGGCTTCGTGCCACCGGGTACGACAGTTGTTCGACCTCCTCCAACCACACCCTGGACGCGGGAGCCGACGGCGTGCGCCGTACCCTCGACGCCCTCGACGCCGCGGGCGTACGGCACGTGGGGTCGGCCCGCAGCGCCGAGGAGGCCGCCCGCCCCGCGCGGCTGCGCGCCGGCGGTGCCGATGTCGCCCACCTCGCGTACACCTACGGCACCAACGGCGTGCCGCTGCCCGACGGCCGGCCGTGGGCGGTGAACCTCCTCGACCCCGACCGGGTCATCGCCGACGCCCGGGCAGCGCGCCGCGCCGGAGCCCATGTGGTCCTGGTCAGCCTCCATTGGGGGACCGAATGGCAACAGGACCCCGACCGGCAGCAGGTGGAGCTCGCCAAGAAGCTGACCGCCGCCCGCACGGACGGGAAGCCCGACATCGACCTGCTGATCGGTACGCACAACCATGTGCCGCAGGCGTACGAGAAGGTCAATGGAGTCTGGGTGGTGTACGGACTCGGCGATCAGGTCGCGAGTTTCGTACCGGGCCTCTACCGCGGCAACGACGGCTCGATCGCGCGCTTCACCTTCGCCCCGGCGGGCGACCGCTGGACCGTCTCCAAGGCCGAGTTCCTGGTCGGGCACTCGGACACCGGCCCGCCGTTCCGCGTGGTCAGGGCCACGGAGACCCACTTTCCCGAGGTACGGGACCGGGTGCGCAAAGCCGTCTTGAGCCGGGGCGCGGCGCAGGACGGCCTCACGGAGGGGAGGTGAGGGTCCGGCTCAGCCCGCGGACTCGGCCGCGTGCGGACTCAGCACATCGGCGCTGATGAGCGCGAAGAGAAGAATGCCCAGCAGGATCCGGTAGATCACAAAGGGCATGAAGCTCTTGGTGGTGATGAAACGCATGAACCATGCGATGACCGCGTATCCGACAACGAAGGCGACAACGGTCGCGAATATCGTCGGTCCCCACGCGACATGCCCCCCAGCGCCCGCGTCCTTGAGTTCGAACACCCCGGAGGCCAGGACCGCCGGGATCGCGAGCAGGAACGAGTAGCGTGCGGCCGCCTCCCGCGTGTAGCCCATCAGCAGACCGCCGCTGATCGTCGCCCCCGAGCGGGAGACGCCGGGGATCAGCGCCATGGCCTGGCACACGCCGTAGATCAGACCGTCCCGGACGCCCAGCTCGGCGAGGGTCTTGCGCTCCAGGACGGCACGGTGCTTGCCGCCGGTCTCGTCCCGGGCCGCCAGCCGGTCGGCGACGCCCAGCACGATCCCCATGACGATCAGCGTGGTGGCGATCAGGCGCAGATCCCGGAACGGCCCCTCGATCTGGTCCTTGAGCGTGACGCCCAGCACGCCGATCGGAATCGAGCCCACGATCACCAGCCAGCCCATCTGGGCGTCGTGGTCACCGCGTATGTCCTTGTCCACCAGGGACCGGGCCCAGGCGGAGACGATCCGGGCGATGTCCTTGCGGAAGTAGATCAGTACGGCGGTCTCCGTGCCGATCTGGGTGATCGCCGTGAAGGCCGCTCCCGGGTCGTTCCAGTCCGCGAACGCCGCGGTCAGCCGCAGATGCGCGCTGGAGGAAATGGGGAGGAACTCGGTCAGCCCCTGGACGAGCCCGAGGATGAATGATTCGAACCAGGTCATGACGGAGTCTGCTCGTCCTTGTGATCGTCGGGGGAGTTCGGATCAGATGCTATGGCCTCCCCGCGATGCCCGTGACCCTCGGGGTCACCCTGGCGCCCGGCTCGGGACCTCCTCCTGGCCGGGCCTCGGAGTTCGGGGTGCGGGCCGCGGTCCGGGCCGGAGCGCGAGCCGGGGCAGTCGCCCGCGTTTGCGCCAGGCGACGGCCGGCCCGGCGAGCCCCGTCACCGCGATGAAGCCCATCGCGATCAGGAACGTCGGCGAGGTCGGTGTGGCCGCCCGGCTGCCCGCGATCACGTACGCCGCCGTGTTCGGCACGCACCCCAGCCCCGTGCCCAGCAGGAACGGCAGCCAGCGCATCCGTGAGACGGCCGCGCAGTAGTTGGCCGCGGCGAACGGCACGCCGGGGAACAGCCTCACTGCCAGCGTCGAGCGGAAGCCGTGCCCGCTGAGCTGCCGGTCGGCCGCCGCCAGCCAGCGCGCCCGCAGGAGCGGACGGAGCGCATCCTGGCCGAGGGCCCGTCCCAGACCGAACGCGATGCCCGCTCCGAGCACCGTGCCCCCGAGGGCCGCGGCCAGCCCGAAGTGCGAGCCGAACAGAGCTCCTGCCGCGAGGTTGAGCATCGGGCGGGGCACGAGCGCGGTGGTGCACAGTCCGTACGTCACCGCGAACAGCACCACGGCCGCACCGCCCAGTGCCTGCGGTGGCCGGTCGGCGGTGAGCAGCCGCTGCGGCTCGAGCAGCACCACGGCCGTCGCGGCCCCGGCGAGGAGCAGGAGGAGCAGAGCGAAGCGGGACCAGGGGGACAGCAGCGCCCCGGCGCAGCGCGCGGTCGGGCCCGGGGCGGCGGGCACGGGTTGCGGGGCAGGGGCTGGCATCCGGGGAGGGTAACCGACGAAGAGGACTGATCGCCGGACGCCGTGGCGCTGCGACCGGTCGCCCCGGGGCACGGCGGCCGAACGCGGCGCCCGCGTACGGGAGCGGGCGGGGGCGCGAGCGCGTACGGGTGCGGGTGGGGGGTCTCGCCGGGTCTCCCTGAACTGGCGCCGCGTACAAAATGGTTGGACGCCTTCCCGGCCGCCCGCGATCATTGGCGGCATGTTCCGGCACGCCTTCCTCGCGCTCTCGTCCGCAGTCGCGGACGCGCCGAAGGCTGCCGTCGTTTCCTCGGCAATCGCCGCGGCGGAGGCAATCGCCGCGGCAGACACCGTCACCGGCGCCGCCGCGGACCACGTGACCGGCACGGTCGCGGACAGGGCGACCCTCGCCGCCGCAGCCGCGGTGACGGCGCCCGTCGGCGGCGCCCGAATCTGACCCTTCCCGGATTGTCCGGCGGACCCCGCAGGGGGAGGGTCGGTCAGGCCCAGGGGTCCCGTCCCGCCCTCTGTGGTGAACCGCAGCGGAGCGTCCGAGGACGAACTCCCGAGGAAGAAACCATGTCCAAGCAGGCATATGTGCGCACCAAGCCGCACCTCAACATCGGCACCATGGGCCATGTCGACCACGGCAAGACCACACTGACCGCCGCCATCACCAAGGTCCTCAGCTCACGCGGCTCCGGAACGTTCGTGCCGTTCGACCGGATCGACCGAGCGCCCGAGGAGGCGGCGCGCGGCATCACCATCAACATCGCGCACGTCGAGTACGAGACCGACACCCGGCACTACGCGCATGTCGACATGCCGGGCCACGCCGACTACGTCAAGAACATGGTCACCGGCGCCGCCCAGCTCGACGGGGCGATCCTCGTCGTATCGGCGCTGGACGGCGTCATGCCGCAGACCGCCGAGCATGTGCTGCTGGCCCGCCAGGTCGGCGTCGAGGACATCGTCGTCGCCCTCAACAAGGCCGACGCGGGCGACCCCGAGCTGACGGACCTGGTCGAGCTCGAGGTACGGGAGTTGCTGTCCGCGCATGGTTACGCCGGGGACGCCGTACCGGTCGTACGCGTTTCGGGCCTGCGGGCGCTGGACGGCGACCCGCGCTGGACCGGCGCCATCGAGGCGCTGCTGGACGCCGTCGACACGTATGTGCCCACGCCCGTCCGGTACACCGACGCGCCCTTCCTGCTGCCGGTGGAGAACGTTCTCACCATCACCGGGCGCGGGACCGTCGTCACGGGAGCCGTGGAGCGCGGAAGGGTCCGGGTCGGCGACCGTGTGGAAGTGCTGGGCGCGGGCCTCGAGACCGTGGTCACCGGTCTGGAGACCTTCGGCAAACCGATGGAGTCCGCGGAGGCGGGTGACAATGTCGCGCTTCTGCTGAGGGGGGTTCAGCGGGACGCGGTACGGCGGGGACATGTCGTGGCGGCGCCCGGCAGCGTGGTGCCGCGGCGGCGCTTCACGGCGCAGGTGTACGTGCTGTCGGCGGCCGAAGGGGGCCGGAGCACTCCGGTCGCCACGGGCTACCGGCCGCAGTTCTACATCCGCACAGCGGACGTGGTGGGCGACATCGACCTCGGCGAAGCCGCGGTCGCCCGACCCGGTGAGACCGTCACCATGGCGGTCGAACTCGGCAGGGACGTCCCGCTCGAGGCGGGCCTCGGCTTCGCCATCCGGGAAGGCGGCCGCACGGTAGGGGCCGGCACGGTCATCGCGGTCGCGGACTGACCGGCGCGGTCGGCCCCGGGGACGCGGGTCGCGACGTCCCGTTCCGGAAGGCGCGGGGGCACCTGTCCTGTTCCGGAGGGGCGCGGGGCGGCACGGAGGGCGTGGGGCACCACCTCCCGTTCCGGAGGATGCCGGGGGACCGGCACCACGTGCCGTTCCGCTTCTCCCGGGGGCGCGGAGGCGTCCGCGTACCGCGTACGGGGTTTGGAAACGACGGCAGCCCCCGGCCGGTGCGACGCGCGGCAGGCGTACGAGCGGACCCTGCTCCTGGGCCCGGCTACGGTCCGTCATCCGGACCGGAGCCGGGCCCCGTTGGGCACACCCGCGGCCGATCAGGGCGGCCGCCGCGTGCTCGGGAAGGCGGCGGGCCCGAAGGACACCGAACGGAAGCCGCCCGCCTTCTGCCGCGCGATGCGCACCGCGTACACCGCGTACCGGGTACACCGCGTACCGGGTACACCGCGTACCGGGTACACCGCGCACCTCGCACTGCGCACCTCGCACCTCGCACCTCGCACCTCGCACCTCGCACCGCGTACACCCCGCACCGCGTACGACAGAAGGCGGGCGGCGGCGGCCCGCGCGTGCCTCGCCCCGCCTGCCGCGACCGGTCACCCAGCGGCGACAATGGCAGCGTGGACGAGCCGATTCCCGTGACACGGGCCGTGGACCACGGCACCGCCAAGCTGATGCCCGATGTCGACCGGGCGCGGGCATGGCTGCTCACGGTGGACGGCGCCCCGCAGTCGTATGTGAACCTCGACGAGCCCACCGACCTGGAGTTCGAGTACGTTCGGCGGCTCGCCCATGTCGTGGATGTCGTGGCGCCGCAGGACCGCCCGCTCGACGTGCTGCATCTCGGCGGGGGCGCGCTCACCCTGCCGCGCTATGTCGCCGCGACCCGCCCCGGGGCGCGGCAGACGGTGATCGAGGCCGACCGGGGCCTCATCGCGCTCGTCGGGGAGTATCTGCCGCTGCCCGCGGAGTCGGGCATCACCGTGCACGGTGCGGACGCGCGTGCCTGGTTGGAAAAGGTGGAACCAGCCGGGACGGACGTCCTCGTCGCGGACGTCTTCGGCGGTTCGCGGGTGCCCGCGCAGCTCACGTCCGTGGAGTACGCCCGGGCAGCTCGGCGCGCTCTGCGACCCGGCGGCGTCTATGCGGCCAACCTCGCGGACGGCGCCCCGTTCGCCTTCCTGGGCTCCCAAATCGCAGCTCTGAGCGGCGTGTTCGAACATCTGTGCCTGATCGCCGAGCCCGCTGTGCTGCGCGGGCGCCGCTTCGGCAACACCGTGCTCGTGGCATCCGACGCCGAGCTGCCGGTGGCGGCCCTGGCCCGCCGGACCGCGGCCGACGCCTTCCCCGCCCGGGTGGAGTACGGTGCCCCGCTGGACCGGCTGTCGGCAGGGGCCGGGCCCGTCCACGACCACGACGCGGCGCCGTCGCCGGAGCCGCCGGACGGCGCTTTCACGCTCCGCTGACGGGACCCCCGGCACGGACCCCGCAAACCGCCACGCTCCGTGGCCGCTGCCGTACGAGAGCTGCTCCGACCGCCCTGCCGCCATGGGCTACTCGCTGGTAACATCCCGGCCATGTCCGAGACCCTGCCGTCGATCGGCGACATGCTCGCGGCCACCGTGCCGATGGCCCGCACCCTGAACCTCGAGTTCATCGAGACCACCGCGGAGCGCGCCGTCCTCCGCTTGCCCGACCAGCCCGACTTCCATAATCACGTCGGGGGGCCGCACGCCGGTGCGATGTTCACGCTCGCCGAGTCCGCCAGCGGCGCGATCGTGCTCGCGGCCTTCGGTGACCAGCTCTCGCGGGCCGTCCCGCTCGCCGTACGCGCCGAGATCGGTTACAAGAAGCTCGCGATGGGGCCGGTGACCGCCACCGCCCGGCTCGGCCGCCCGGTCGGCGATGTCGTCGCCGAGCTCGACGCCGGACAGCGCCCCGAGTTCCCGGTGGAGATCGCCATCACCCGGGAGGACGGCGCGATCACCGGGGAGATGTCGATCCTGTGGACGCTCCGGCCGCACGAGCAGGGGAGCTGAAGCCATCCGTATCCGCGGCTCCGGGCACCCTGGCCGGTGGCCGGCCGGCGCCCCGGCGCGGTGCGGTCGCCGTCGCGGGACTCGGTGCGAGCGGCGTCATGCGCGGCGGTCCTCGGTGCCGCGACAGCAGTGAGGTGATTCCCGCGCGCGAGCGCGTCAGTAAAAGCCCATACGGCCCCGGTCTCAAGACCGGGGCCATGTGACGTTGAGCGTTTGACGAACACCTTGACCCTGCCATACCCGGAAGTAACCATTCCGTTTACCGGTCGACATGGTCGAACCGGGTCGGGCACTCATGCCCGGTGCACGGAAAGGTTCACGCCATGCGTCTGCGCTCCATCGTCCGGTTCCCCGTCGCGGCCGCCGCCACGGCGGCCCTGGCCGTGGCGGGTCTCGCCGCACCGGCCCACGCCGACGTCACGGACCTCCCGCCCCCGGGCGCCAACAACCCGGCCTGCAAGCCGGACGCTGAGCATCCGCAGCCCGTCGTCCTGGTCAACGGCACGTTCAAGACCATGGCGGAGAACTGGGCGACGCTCTCACCGCAGCTCGCCGACGCGGGCTACTGCGTCTTCGCCTTCAACTACGGCAACGCGGCCACCGATCCCGTGGCCGACTCGGCGGCGGAACTCCGTGACTTCGTGAACACCGTGCTGGAGACGACCGGCGCGGACAAGGTCGACATCGTGGGCCACAGCCAGGGCGGGATGATGCCCCGCTACTACGTGAAGTTCCTGGGTGGCGCACCCCTGGTCGACGACCTGGTGGGCATCGTGCCGTCCAACCACGGCACCTCGAACCCGCTGGCCCTCGCGGCCGGCGCCACCGTCTGCCCGTCCTGCGCGGACCAGACCGCCGGCTCCGACCTGCTGCGGAAGCTCAACGCCGAGCCCGAGACCCCCGCCGGCCCCGATTACACGGTGGTCACCACGGAGTACGACGAGGTCGTGGTGCCCTACACCAGCGCCTATCTGAGCGGCTCGCCGAAGCATCTCACCAATGTCCGCGTCCAGGACCGCTGCCCGCTCGACACGACCGAGCACGACCAGGCCACCAAGGATCCGGTCGTCGCCCAGTGGGTGAAGAACGCCCTCGCCCGCAAGGGGCCCGCCGACCCGGCCTTCGAGCCGCACTGCCTCGGCGCCGGCTGAACCCACGGCACGGCACAGGATCGCGGCGTCCCGGTCCCCAGCAACTCCGGCGCCCCGGGTGTCCCGGCGCTCCGATGTCCATCGCCCGGCCCCCGCGTACGAACAGCTGACCGCCCTGCATTCCGCGGATCCAGTAGGCTGCCCGGGATGCGCCCCACGGCGTATGCCGGGCAGTAAGGGTCATGACACGGGAGGAACCGGCTTTGCACGTCCAGGAATGGCTCGAGACGGTTCCGGCGGTCAGCATTTACGCCCTCGTGGCGGCCGTCATCGGTCTGGAGAGCCTCGGCATCCCCCTGCCCGGTGAGATCGTGCTCGTCAGCTCGGCGCTCCTCGCCTCGCAGCACGGAGAGGTCGACCCCGTGATCCTCGGTGCGTGTGCCACCGCCGGTGCCATCGTGGGCGACTCCATCGGATACGCGATCGGGCGCAGGGGCGGCAAGCCGCTGCTGACCTGGCTCGGGGGCAGGTTCCCCAAGCACTTCGGGCCCCATCACATCGCGAGCGCCGAGCTCTCCTTCGAGAAGTGGGGCATGTGGGCGGTCTTCTTCGGCCGCTTCGTCGCCCTGCTGCGGATCTTCGCCGGACCCCTGGCGGGCGTGCTGCGCATGCCGTACTGGAAGTTCCTCATCGCCAACGTGCTCGGCGGCATCGTCTGGGCGGGCGGCACCACCGCTGTCGTCTACTACGTCGGGATCGTCGCGGAGGCCTGGCTCAAGCGCTTCTCCTGGCTCGGTCTGATCCTCGCCGTGGTGATCGGTCTGGCCTCGTTCCTGATGGTCAGGAGGCGGGCGAAGAAGGCGGCGGCCGCGGTGGAGGAGCAGGCCGAGCGGACGGCCGAGCCCGTCCCGGCCGCCGACTGACCCGGTCGGTCCGGGCGGATCTACCGTCCGTGAACCCCCTGGACTCATGGGGCCGGGGGCCAGAGAGCAGCAGCGAGGAGAGGGCGATGGGAGCACAGGCGTTGATCGCGGGCGTGGGCGGCAAGGAGCCGAAGGTCGACCCGGAGGCGTTCACGGCGCCGACCTCGGTCGTGATCGGCGATGTCGCCATGGCCGCGGGCTCCAGTGTCTGGTATCACACCGTGCTACGCGCCGACGGCGGGCCCATCTCCATCGGCGCGGACAGTAACATCCAGGACAATTCCACCCTGCATGTGGACCCCGGCTTCCCGCTGACCGTCGGCGAGCGGGTCTCCGTCGGCCACAACGCCGTTCTGCACGGGTGCACCGTCGAGGACGATGTCCTGGTCGGCATGGGCGCCACAGTCCTCAACGGCGCCCATATCGGCGCCGGCTCCCTCGTCGCGGCCCAGGCGCTCGTGCCCCAGGGCATGCGGGTGCCGCCGGGGTCCCTGGTCGCCGGAGTGCCCGCGAAGGTCAAGCGTGAGCTGACCGCGGAGGAGCGCGAGGGCATAGAGCTGAACGCCGCGGCGTATCTGGAACTGGCGAAGCGGCACCGCGCGATCTGACACCGGTGGCAGACGACGCCGGGACGGGCCGGCGGTGTCTGCAGCGGCGTACGGCCTGTCGAAGGACGGTCGGGCAGGAGCCCGCAGTCGTACCAGGACGTCAGCCGGGCGGCCGGTCAGCCGGTGTGGATCTGTCCGTCCTGCAGACGGTAGTGCGCCGGTTCGGAGCAGCCGATCGACGGGGTCACCAGCAGGCTCACCGAGATCGGGGCGGGGTCGGTACCGGCCGTGGAGAACTCGCAGACGGCTCCGCTGCCGGTCAGCGGGTACCAGAACCAGGTGTCCGCCTCCCCGACCGTGATCCGGTCCGTCTCCTTCCACGCACCGCCGCTGTAGGCGTAGACCTGCATGCGTACGGAGGCGGCGTACTGGTCGTCCACGGAACGCACCGCGGTGAGTGTGATCTTGTGGTCCTGGCCGAGGACGGAGGACGCGATCTGCTGGGTCTGCTGCCGCGCCACCCGCGTCTCCGGGCTGCCGGTGGCCTGTGCACCGGCTGCGGTCACGGTGGTGAGAGCGACTGCCGCGGTGATCAGAGCGGCGCCTTTGCGGGCGAGCGGCCGGGCGGTGATGTTCTTCATGTTTCCCCCATCTGGTGTGGTAGTGGAGAAGGCACCGTCAAATCAGGCACTCCTGTACCAATACCTCCATCCGTCATGGACGGAGACACACCACGCGCCCCGGGGGTTGTACGTACGGCCACGGAGAGCGGGAGGATTCCGTGAGGGGGCGTCAACCGTGCCCGCCGCTCAGGCTGTTCCCCGGTGACCGGGAGCCCGTCCGCGGACGGTGGGTCGCCTGTCGGGTCCCGGGCGGGTTGGGGTGAAGATCACAGCCCGGGGCGTGCTGTGGCCGGGACGTGGCTGAGTACCGTGTGCGGGTGCCGAAAAACCGGAACACGTTCTCATCGCTCGAGGCCTGGAGGCGCCGGGCCGTCACACGCCTGGTGCACCGCGGGTGGCGATGGATGCAGAACGCCGGTGCGGTCACCGCGGAGCGGCCCGGCCGCCACCGTTTCGGCCGGATAGGCCCCGGCACCCGGCTGGCCTTCCCTCAGGGAACGGTCTTCGGCGAGCCGTGGATCCACCTGGGCGACCACTGCATCATCGGCGAACAGGTGACGCTGACGGCCGGGATGATGCCCGGTCTCGACCTGGGGCCGGACCCGGTGCTGCGGTTGGGGAACGGCGTCGTCCTCGGCCGGGGCAGCCATGTGGTGGCCTCACGGCCGGTGGTCTTCGGAAACGATGTGTTCTGCGGCCCGTATGTCTACGTCACCAGCGACAACCACTCCTACGACGACCCCGCGCAGCCGGTCGGCCGGCAGTGGCCCCGTACCGCCCCCGTCGAGATCGGCGCGGGCAGCTGGCTGGGCGCGGGCGCGGTGATTCTCCCCGGCGCCCGGCTCGGCCGGAACGTCGTGGTCGCGGCGGGAGCCGTCGTGCGGGGCGAGGTGCCCGACCATGCGGTGGTCGCGGGAGCGCCCGCCCGTGTCGTCCGCCGCTGGGATCCGGAGGCGGGGTGGCAGCCTCCGCTGCGTACGCCGCCGCCGGTCCCGATACCGGAGGGCGTCACCCCCGAACAGTTGGCGGCGCTGGCGGACCCCGGCCGGGAGGCTGCCGAAACGGGCCCGGCCGCCCCGGAGGCGGCCGGGCCGGGCACACTGGATCTGTCGGCGGAGCGGTGAGACCGGTGAGGAGGCGCGGGTGATGAGTCCTCGCACCCTGCGCGTCCTGCTGGCGATCGCGGTGGTCCTTCAGGGCATCGCGCTCGCGGTCTACGCCGCCCGGAGGCTCTGATCAGCCGGCGGCCAGCAGTACGGTGCCGAAGAGCGCGAGTCCGGCGCCCGCCGCCTGCACCGTCCGCAGCCGCTCCTTGAGCAGGCCCCGTGCCGCCAGTGCGGTGATCACCGGGTAGAGCGAGGCGAGGACCGCCGCGACGGTCACCGGCCCCAGCTGGGCGGCCAGCGCGTAGCAGCCGTTGGCCGCCACATCGGCCAGACCCACGAACGCCAGCGCGGGCAGCGACGACTGGACCAGACGCCGGCCACCGTCCTCGGGCAGCGCCGGGGCACCGCGCCGCACGGACGCGTACAGGGCCGTGCCACCGACGACGATGTTGGCCACCCGCTGGACGAAGAGCGCGAGGAAGAGCCCGGTGAGGCTGGAGGACGCCTCGGCGATGAGTGCCATGACCGCGCCGAAGCCGAACGCCGCCACGAGGGTCAGCAGGATCGCCTGTCGCTGCACCGGCGCCCCGCGAAGCTGCGGACCGCCCGCGAGCACGACTCCGACGACGGCCACGGCGATCCCGGCGACCTGGAGCAGGCCCGGCCGCTCGCCGATGAGCAGACCGACCCCGACCGGGACGGCCACGCCGACCGAACCGAGCGGCGAGACGACGCCCATCGGACCGAGTGCGAGAGCCCGGTAGAAGCAGAGCATGGCCGTGGGGCCGACGACGCCCGCCGCGACGGCGAACCACAGCTGGGGACCGGCCTCGTTCCAGCCGCCGGTGGCGATCACGATCGCGCCGAGCACGACTGCGGCGATCGTCTGGGAGACGACGACCACCGTGAGGGCCGGGATGCGCCGTGTCAGCAGCCCGCCGCCGAAGTCGGCCAGCCCCCAGAGGAGACTGGTGGCCAGAGCGAAGACGGCTGTCATGACGAAACCTCGCAGTACAGTGTGATGGACGCTGAAGTCCAGCACAGCGTAGTTCATAAAAGTAAACTTAGCCATCCAGAATATTGGACGGAACGTGACGGACCTCGATCACCTCACCCAGTCCCTCGCCCGCAACCTCAAGCGCTGGCGCAACGAGCGGGGCTTCACCCTGGACGGTCTCGCGGCGCGCGCGGGCGTCAGCCGAGGAATGATCATCCAGATCGAGCAGGCGCGGACGAACCCGAGCGTGGGGACGACAGTGAAGATCGCCGACGCGCTCGGGGTGAGCATCACCACACTGCTCGACTACGACCAGGAGCCACGCGTCCAGGTGGTGCCGCCCGACAAGGCCGTACGGATGTGGTCCACCGAGGCCGGCAGCTCGACGTCGCTGCTCGCCGGCACTCAGGCCCCCGGCCCGCTGGAGCTCTGGTCGTGGCGGCTCATGCCGGGGGAGAGCAGCGCCTCCGACCCGCACCCCGCCGGAACGTTCGAACTGATCCATGTGACGGCCGGGGAGCTGACCCTCGTCGTCGAAGGTGAGGAGCACCATCTGAGGACCGGGACCTCCGCCACCTTCGAGGCGAGCGGTGACCATGCCTACCGCAACGACGGCACCGAACCCGCCGAGATGATGATGGTCGTCTCGGTGCCGCCCGTGCGCTGAGGTCACGGGCCGCCGCCTCCGTGCCCTGAGGCGGCAGCCGTGCGGGGCCGCTGTTTGTTAGCGTGCGAGCGTGCGCGCCCCCATCGGAAACTTCGACGTCGTCCGCCCCGCTGCCGAGTGCCTGGACGAGCTGCCGCCCCCGGTCGCCGACGCGGTCCGGGACTGGAGCGGCTCGGTGCCCGTGGAACAGCTGCTCCACGTGGACTCCGACCCCGAGAAGGCGGACACCGCCGTGTTCGCCGAGACCTACGGCCCCGGGCTCCTCGAGGCCTCCGCGAACTGCGTCGTCGTCGTGGGCAAGCGTGGCCAGGAGTCCACGCTCGCGGCCTGTGTGGTCCTCTCCACCACCCGTGCCGATGTCAACGGCACGGTCCGGCGCCACCTCGGAGTGCGCAAGGCGTCCTTCGCCCCCATGGACAGGGCGGTGGGGGAGACGGGTATGGAGTACGGCGGCATCACACCGCTCGGGCTTCCGCCCGGCTGGCCCCTGCTGGTGGACGCGGCGGTGATCGACACGCCGTACGTCGTCATCGGCAGCGGTCGTCGCCGCGGCAAGCTGCTGATTCCCGGCAAGGCCCTCGCCGAACTACCCGGTGCCACCGTCCTGGAAGGCCTCGGCGGCTGAGGGCCGGTCCTCAGCCCAGGCGCGGTATCTCGATCGCCGGACAGCGGTCCATCACCATGTCGAGACCGGCCGCCCGCGTCCGCCCATATGCTTCCTCGTCCACCACCCCGAGCTGGAACCAGACGGCCTTCGCGCCGATCGCCACCGCCTCGTCGGCGACCGGACCGGCGAGGCGGCTGTTGACGAAGACGTCGACCACGTCCACCGGGAACGGGATGTCCGCCAGCGTGGTGTACCCCGGCTCGCCGTGGACGGTCTCCGCCTTCGGATGCACCGGCACGACGCGCTTTCCGTAACGCTGCAGCACGCGGGCCACCCCGTGGGCCGCCCGGCGCTCGTTGTTCGACAGCCCGACCACCGCCCAGGTGTCGCCCGTGCTGGTCAGGATCCTGCGGATCGTCTCCGGGTCTGCGTACATGCCCCGCTCAACGACCGGCCCGGCGGGACCATTCCCGGGCCCGCATAGGGTGGGGTGATGCAGGAGCAGTACCGGACGGTCGACCGTGAGGGCGTGCACGAGACCGAGATCAGCAGGTCGCGCTTCCTCTGCGCGCTCGCACCCGCCGCGACCGAGCAGGAGGCGCAGGCCTTCGTCCAGCGCATCCGCAAGGAGCACCCGGGCGCGACCCACAACTGCTTCGCGTACGTCATCGGCGCCGACGCGGGCGTGCAGAAGGCGAGCGACGACGGGGAACCCGGCGGCACGGCGGGCGTACCGATGCTGCAGATGCTGCTCCGCCGCGAGGTCCGGTACGCCGTCGCCGTCGTCACCCGCTACTTCGGCGGCGTCAAGCTCGGTGCGGGCGGGCTCATCCGTGCGTACGGCGGCGTGGTCGGCGAAGCCCTCGACGTGCTCGGCACCGTCGTCCGGCAGCGTTTCCGGCTGGCCACGGTCACCGTCGACCACCAGCGCGCCGGAAAGCTGGAGAACGACCTGCGCGCGACCGGGCGCGAGGTCCGGGACGTGCGGTACGCGGCCGAGGTCACCCTCGAGGTCGGGCTGCCGGAGGCCGACGTGGACGCCTTCCGAGCCTGGGTGGCCGATACGACGGCGGGCACGGCTCGCGTCGAACTCGGCGGCGAGACCTACGGAACCGTCCGATAACGTTCCGAATCGCCGGGCGTCACCGGGTATTGACGCGACTTGACCGGGTACGCGGGCGGGCGGACCAGGAAATTCGTCTGCAGAAAGGGCTCTTGTCATGTCGCAGGTCGAGGAATCCGTCGAGGTCGACGTTCCGGTTCGCGCGGCCTACAACCAGTGGACACAGTTCGAGGAGTTCCCCCGGTTCATGGAAGGGGTGGAACGCATCGATCAGATCGACACCCTCCGCACGCACTGGGTGACCAAGGTCGCCGGGGTGGAGCGGGAGTTCGACGCGGACATCACGGAGCAGATTCCCGATGAACGCGTGGCGTGGACCACGGTGCAGGGCGAGGTACGCCAAGCGGGGGTGGTGACGTTCCACCGCCTCGACGACGCCCGCACCAAGGTGATGCTGCAGCTGGACCACGATCCGCACGGCATCTCCGAGAAGGTGGGCGACAAGCTGGGGTTCGTACGCCGCCGGGCCAAGGGCGACCTGGATCGCTTCAAGACCTTCATCGAGGCGCGTGGAGCGGAAACCGGCGCCTGGCGGGGACAGGTGTGATGATTCCGGCGAGATCTCCCCGAAGCGGGATATCCCCGAAAAAGTGTCGCCGGACCGGCCTTGAGAGGCCGGTCCGGCTGCGTTTGCCCCCAGGGCTCCTGATACGGGGGCGAAAACCGAGGTCGGTGACGAATCGCGCGACCATCGGCGCTAGCGTGGTGGCCGCTGAATGCTGAATCGAAGCCGACGTGGGGCCGGCTGCCGGGGTGGAGGAAGAGGGACATGCGGGTCGGAGCGGCCACTTGAGACTGCTGCACACGTCCGACTGGCATCTGGGCCGGTCCTTCCACCGGGTGAGTCTCCTCTCCGCCCAGGCCGCGTTCGTCGACCATCTGGTCGAGACCGTACGGGAGCAGCGGGTCGACGCCGTACTCGTCGCGGGTGATGTCTACGACCGGGCGGTGCCGCCCCTGGCGGCCGTCGAGCTGTTCGACACCGCCCTCCACCGGCTCGCCGGGGCGGGTGTGCCCACGATCATGATCTCCGGCAACCACGACTCCGCGCGCAGACTCGGCGTCGGGTCCGGGCTGATGGAGCGGGCTGGTGTCCATCTGCGCACCGACCCGGCGGGCTGCGGTGTGCCGGTGGTCCTGGCCGACGACCACGGTGACGTCGCGTTCTACGGTCTTCCGTATCTGGAACCCTCCCTCGTGCGGGAGGAGTTGGGCGCCAAGGGCGCCGGACACGCCTCCGTGCTGACCGCCGCCATGGACCGGGTGCGGGCGGACCTCGCGGGCCGCCCGCCCGGCACCCGCTCCGTCGTCCTCGCGCACGCCTTCGTCTCCGGGGGCGCCGCCTCCGACAGCGAGCGGGACATCACCGTGGGAGGTGTCGCGGCCGTTCCCGCCGACGTCTTCGACGGCGTCGACTACGCCGCCCTCGGCCATCTGCACGGCTGCCAGACCATCAGTGAGCGCGTCCGCTACTCCGGCTCCCCGCTCGCCTACTCCTTTTCCGAAGTCCACCACCGCAAGAGCATGTGGCTGGTCGACCTCGGGCCGGACGGCGCGCTCGCCGCGGAGCGGACCGACTGCCCGGTGCCCCGCCCGCTCGCCCGTATCCGCGGCCGGCTCGAGGACCTCCTGAAGGACCCCGAGCTCGCCCGCCACGAGACGGCGTGGGTGGAGGCGACCCTCACCGACCCCATGCGTCCGTACGAGCCCATGGCGCGGTTGGCCGGGCGCTTCCCGCACATCCTCAGCCTGGGCTTCGACCCCGACCGGGACGCCGAGGACCCGCTCGCCTCCTACGCCCAGCGCCTCCAGGGCCGCACCGACCGGCAGATCGCCGAGGACTTCGTGGCCCATGTACGCGGCGGCTGCGGACCCGACGCGAACGAGCGGGCCGTCCTCAGCGGCGCGCTCGACGACGTACGCGCCCGCGCCGCGTCGATGCACGACGGCTCACCCGAGGGGGCCCGTTGAGGCTGCACCGGCTGCGGATCACCGCTTTCGGCCCCTTCGGCGGCACGGCCGAGGTCGACTTCGACGAGCTCTCCGCGGCGGGCCTGTTCCTGCTGCACGGCCCGACCGGCGCGGGCAAGACCTCCGTCCTCGACGCGGTCTGCTACGCCCTCTACGGCGGAGTGCCCGGCGCCCGGCAGGGCGGACAGACGCTGCGCAGTGACCACGCCGACCCCCTCACCCCCACCGAGGTGCTCCTCGACCTCACCGTCGGTGAGCGGCGCCTGGAGATCACCCGACGGCCGGAGCAGCCCCGCCCCAAGAAGAGGGGCGACGGCTTCACCCGTGACAAGGCGCACAGTCTGCTGCGCGAGCGCGTGGGCGGGGAGTGGAAGCCGCTCAGCCGCTCCCACCAGGAGGTCGGTGAGGAGGTCGGGCAACTGCTCGGAATGAGCAGGGAGCAGTTCTGCCAGGTCGTCCTGTTGCCGCAGGGCGACTTCGCCCGCTTTCTGCGCGCCGGCGCCGAAGCCCGCGGCACGTTGCTCGGAAGGCTCTTCGACACCCGCCGCTTCGCCGCGGTCGAGGACCGGCTCGGCGAACTGCGCGCCGCCGCCCAGCAGCAGGTGCGCAGCGGCGACGAACGTCTGCTGGCCCTCGCGCACCGCATGCGGCAGGCGGCGGGTCACGACGCCGGTCCGGCCGCCCTTCTGCCCGGCGAGGCGGAGGACCGGCCCGCGGCCGTGCCCGCGCAGCGCTCGCAGACCCGTCCGAAGGGACGTGCGGAGGGGACGGTGCCGGTTCCCGGTGAGCCGGGGCTGGCCGACGCCGTACTGGAGTGGGCCGCCCTGGCGCGTACGACCGCGCGCGAACAGCTCACCCTTGCCGCCGTGATGGTGAGCACCGCCGAAGCCGGCCATGCGGCGGCGGTGGAGGAGCTGGAGTCCGTACGGGAACTCGACCGCCGCCGGCAGCGGTACGCCGCCGCGCGACAGCGCCGGGAGGCGCTCGAGGCACAGCGCGGTGAGCGCGAACGGGCCCGGTCCGGACTGGAACGCGCCCGCAGCGCCGACGCCGTGGTCCCCGCACTGCGGCTGCGCGAAGCTGCCGGAACCGAGCACCGGCAGGCGGACGACGCCGCGCGACGGGCCCGCGAAAGGCTCCCCGAGGAGCTGCGGGAAGCGCCTCGCGCGAGGCTGGCCGAGGCCGAGCGCGAGGCCCGTAAGGAGCTCGGCTCGCTCGCGGCCGCCCGCCGCGCCGAGGTGCGCCACTCCGCACTCGCCGCCGAACTCGCCGGGCTCGAACGGGACTCACGCGCGGACGAGGACCTGCTGACCGAGGCGGCCGACTGGCTCAGCGGCTGGGACACCGTCCGCCGCCACCACCAGCAGCGCATCGAACGTGCGGGAACAGCCGCCACCCGCGCCGAGCAGCTCTCCGGCCAGCTCGGCCCGGCCCGGCACCGGCTGGAGGCCGCCCGGCGGCGCGACACCCTCGCCGGGCAGGTCCGTACGGCCGAGGACCGCACGCTGCGCGCCCGCGCCGAGTCGGCGGCGGCGCACGAGCGATGGCTGGACCTCAGGGAGCGCAGACTCCGCGGCATCGCCGCCGAACTGGCGGAAGCCCTCCGCGACGGAGAGCCGTGCGCCGTCTGCGGCGGACTGGAGCACCCCGCCCCGGCGCGGGCGTCCGCCGGCCATGTCGACCGGGAGGCCGAGGAGGCGGCTCTCGCGGCCCACCGGCGGACCGAGACCCGGCGTGAAGAGGCCGACCAGCACCTGCGCTCCCTGCGCGAAGCTCTGGCGGGCGCGGACGCCGAAGCGGGCGGTGCCGAGGCCGACGGGCTCGCCGCCACCGTGGCCGAGCTGGAGCAGGCCCTCGATGCTGCCCGCGCCGAGGCTGCCGATGCGCACGCCGCCCGGGAAGCCCAGGCCCGCGCCGAGCGGGAGCACACCGAACGTCTCGACCAGCACCGGGCGGCCGAACGCCGCAGCGCCGCGCGCACCTCCCGCCGGGAAGTGCTACTGCGTGAACTCGCGTCGCTGGAAGAGGAGTTGGCGCAGGTGCGCGGCGCCTCCCGCAGCGTCGCCGAGCGCGCGGCCGAACTGGAAGCCCGGGCCGACCGGCTGGAGGCGGCGGAGGACGCCGCCCGCGGCCTGGAAAGGGCCGCCCAGAGGCTCGGGGAAGCCGACGACCGGCTCGCCGTCGCTGCCGCCGCGGCGGGCTTCGCCGGCCCGGAGGAAGCCCGCGCCGCCGTGCTCGCCCCGGCCGACCGGCGCGCCCTGGAACACCGGCTCGACGCATGGCAGGCCGAGGAGACCGCCGTGAGCACCGAGCTGTCCGACCCCCACCTCGCCGAGGCCGCCCGCCGGCCGCCCGCCGACCCGGCCGCGGCGCAGCGCGCGGTCGATGCCGCCACCCGGCTGCTGCGCGAGGCCTCGGCCGCCGACGACGCGGCCCGTACGCGCTGCGCCGAACTGGACCGGCTCAGCGCCCAAGCCACCGCCGACGCACGCCGGTTGGCCCCGCTGCGCACCGAGTACGAGCGGGTGGCCCGGCTGGCCGCCCTCACCGCGGGGACGTCGGCGCAGAACGAGCACAAGATGCGCCTGGAGTCCTATGTGCTCGCCGCCCGCCTGGAACAGGTGGCCGCCGCCGCCAGCACACGCCTCCAGCGGATGTCGTCCGGGCGCTACACCCTGGTCCACTCCGACGCCAGGACCGGCGGCCGCGGCCGGTCCGGCCTCGGACTGCATGTCATCGACGCCTGGACCGGGCGCGAGCGCGACACCGCCACCCTCTCGGGCGGCGAGACCTTCTTCGCTTCCCTCTCGCTCGCCCTCGGACTCGCGGACGTGGTCACCGAGGAGGCGGGCGGCATCGGACTCGACACCCTCTTCATCGACGAGGGCTTCGGCAGCCTGGACGAGCAGACGCTGGACGAAGTGCTGGAGGTACTGGACTCGTTGCGGGAGCGGGACCGAACGGTCGGCATCGTCAGCCATGTCGCCGACCTGCGGCAGCGCATCCCGGCGCAGCTGGAGGTGGTCAAGGCCCGCTCCGGTTCGGCCGTACGGCACCGGGCCGGGGGCGCCGCGCTCCGAGCGCAGCTCGATGATCCCGGTCAGTAGGGTGTCCGGCCCTACCGCGCCGGGGCCCCCGCTCGAGTGAGCCCGGCATCGCGGTGCCGGCCTCATTGACTCTCGGCCACTACGCCCGCAACCCGGGCCGCGCCGACCCTGCCAGGCGCCCGACGGTCCGCGTGACGGAACGCCTTCCTCCGCAGGAAGGACGGAGGGTGTCCTTCCCGGGCATGGCGCCGTCACGCCGCCCGTGGAACCCGCGCGGCCGCGTGCTGCGCGGGCCAGGGAACGGGGCACCGTGGCTACCTTGCGGCTGGGGTCGGACATGGGACGCAGCACTCTCGGCCCGCCCGAGGCAGATGCACAGCAACTCAGCCCCGCACAAGAGGTCCGGCTGCAAACGGGATCGGCCGCGCCCCGGCGTCATATCCGCCAGGAACGGATGCGGCCCGCCGCGTCGTACACCGTGGACTCGGCCGACTGGAGATCCTTGACGAGCTCGATCAGCTCCCCGTAGGGCGGGTCGATGCCCTCATGGGAGGCGTGCATGTACGCGACGGCGACCCCGCAGGCGAACAGCGCGTTGCGGGACGGGAGTGGGCGCAGCTGCACGATCGTGTGCAGCAGGGACGCCGCCCGCCAGGCGGCGTCGGCGTCCTCTCCTAACTGCGGGGTGTTGACGCGGTGCCGGGCGACGGCGGCGACCAGCGAGGAGTAGTCGTCCACGCCGGGATCGCTGGGGAGGATCTCCGTCTGGCGCGCCAGCAGCCAGCGGATGTCGATGAGGAGATCCACGGTTCAGACGGCCCCGCCCCGGTTCCGCTGCCCCGCCGGGGCGTCGTCGGGGAACGCGGCGTCGAAGGCGTCGGCGTTCTCCCGGACGAAGGACCGGAAGACGTGGGAGGCCTCCGCCATGGCGCGTCGCTGCGCCAGGTCGTCGGTGACGGCCTCGTGCACCAGGGCCTTGAGTGTGACCCCTCGCTCCCTCGCCGCCTCGCGGAGCTCGCTCAGCTCCTCGTCGCTGAAATCAATATTCAGAGCGGGCATGGCCTTACGGTACTGCTCCGGTACCCACATGCGTAGACGTGCAGGTCAGAGCAGTCCGCTCCGGGTACCTTCCGGTGTTGTGCGCTCTGCCCGGTTGGTCCCCGTGACCCGCCGGGCCCGCACGGGTGTCCGGGCACGGCCGGTCCTCACGGACCCGGGTTCAGAGCCGGGACAGCTCGTCGACCAGGTCGTCGAGTCCCAGCGAGCCCAGTGACAGCGCCGCCATGTGCCACTGCTTGGCGTCGAAGGCGGCTCCGTGCCCCGCGCGTGCGGCCTCGCGGCCCTTCAGCCAGGCCCGCTCGCCGAGCTTGTAGCCGATGGCCTGACCGGGCATGCCCAGGTACCGGATGAGCTCGCTGTCGACGAATTCCGCCGGACGCCCGCTGTGCATACCGAAGAACTCCCGCGCCAGCTCGGGGGTCCAGCGCTCGCCCGGGTGGTACGGGGAGTCCGCGGGGATCTCCAGCTCCAGATGCATACCGATGTCGACGATCACGCGGGTGGCGCGCATCATCTGCGCGTCCAGGTAGCCGAGCCGCCGTTCGGCGTCGGTGAGGAAGCCCAGCTCGTCCATGAGCCGCTCGGCGTACAGCGCCCACCCCTCGGCGTTCGCGCTCACCATGCCCACCGTGGCCTGGTAGCGGGAGAGCCGGTCGGCGACGTGCGCCCACTGGGCGAGCTGCAGATGGTGGCCGGGCACGCCCTCGTGGTACCAGGTGGACACCAGGTCGTAGACGGGGAACCGGGTCTCGCCCATGGTCGGCAGCCAGGTGATGCCCGGGCGGGAGAAGTCCACCGAGGGCTGGGTGTAGTACGGGGCGGCCGCGCTGCCGGGCGGGGCGATCCGTGACTCGACCCGCTTGACCCGCTCGGCGAGTTCGAAGTGGGTGCCGTCCAGCGCCTCGATCGCCTCGTCCATCAGCCCCTGGAGCCAGAACCGCACCTCCTCCACGCCCTCGATGTGTGTGCCGTGTGCGTCGAGGTGGGCGATGGCCTGCCAGGGAGTGGCCGCGCCCGGAAGGACCTTCTCGGCCTCGACGCGCATCTCGGCGATCAGCCGGTGGTACTCCGACCAGCCGTACGCGTAGGCCTCGTCGAGGTCCAGGTCCGTGCCGTTCCACAGACGCGACCAGCGGGCGTAACGCTCCCGGCCCACGATGTCGGGGGCGCCCTCGACGGCGGGGGCGTAGGTCTCGCGCAGCCAGTCGCGCAGATCGGCGAAGGCGGCGGTCGCGGTGGCGGCCGCCATGTCGAGCTCGGTCCGCAGCTCCTTGGGACCGTCCGCGGTGAACTCCGCGAACCAGCTGCGGTCCTTGCCGACCCAGTCGTCCAACTGCTCGACAAAGGTGGCCACTTGGCGAGGGCCGGCGGGGAGACCGCGGTCGATGCCCTCGGCGAGCGACGTGCGGTACCCCTCGAGCGCGGCGGGCACCGCGTGCAGCCGCTCGACAACGGCGGCCCAGTCCTCGGTGGTCGCGGTCGGCGTCACCGTCAGCACCGTGCGGACGGAGTGCACCGGGGAGTGGATGTTGCTCACGGCGCGAAGCCCTTCCTGGGCGTCGTGCACGGCGAGTTCGGCGGTCAGCCGCTCCCTCAGCAGCCGGGCGCAGCGACGCTCCGCATCGTCGCCGGCGCCCGGCCGGGTCTCGGCCTCGGCCAGCCGGTCGAGCGTGGTGCGGGCCAGGTCGGCGAGGGCCTGCTGCCCGGCGGGCGAGAAGTCGGGGAGCCTGCCGGAGCTCTCGGCCACCCCCAGATAGGTGCCGGTGATCGGATCGAGCTCGATGAGGGAGTCCACGTAGGCGTCGGCGATCTGACGGGGCAACGGGCTGCTGTTGATGTCGGCCATGCGCCCATCCTCGTACGGCACGGGCCCGCGCGTCACCACCGGTCGGACCGGTGAGCGATCGTACGGTCCGCGGTGATGACGCTGATGACGGCTGGGGTGACGACGGCCGGGGCCAGGGCTGGGGCGGTGGCGGGAAGGGTCACGGCTGCGGTGGTGACGGCAGCGGGGGGAGCAGCGGACCGCACTCCCACTGCTGGAAGATCAGCCGCGTCTCGACCCGGGCCACCTCCCGGCGTGAGGTGAACTCGTCCAGCACGAGCCGCTGCAGATCGGCGGTGCCGGTGACCGCGACATGCACCAGGTAGTCGTCGGGCCCCGTCAGATGGAACAGCGCCCGGGACTCGGGGAGGGCACGCACGCGCTCCACGAACGGCCCGATCAGCTCCCGCCGGTGCGGCCGCACCTGCACCAGCAGCAACGCCTCCAGCCCCCGCCCCAGCTTGGCGGGATCGAGACGGAGCTCGTGCCGGAGGATCACGCCGGAGCGGCGCAGCCGTGCCACCCGGTCCAGACAGGTCGACGGCGCCACTCCCACCTCCGCCGCGAGATCGCGGTAGGTGGTCCGGGCGTCGTTCTGCAGCAGCCGCAGAATCTGGAGATCCACCGGATCCAAAGGTATGGAATCGGTCATTTGCCGAACATAGCACGGAGATTCTCCGACGACTCCCGTCGAACGTTCAGCATCGGGCCATGGAGACGACCGCCGCGACACCACCCCGTTCGCTCGCCACCGAGGCCGTGCACGCCGGCCGCGAAGACCTCGCGGAGCTGGGCCTGCACGCGCCGCCGCTGGATCTGTCCACCACGTACCCGTCGTACGACAGCCGGGCCGAAGCCGCCCGGCTCGACGCCTTCGCCGCCACCGGCGAACAGCTCGACGGCCCCCCGGTCTATGCCCGCCTCGACAACCCCACCACGGCCCGTTTCGAGACGGCCCTCGCACGTCTGGAGGGGACCGAGAGCGCGGTCGCCTTCGCCAGCGGTATGGCGGCGCTGACCGCCTGTCTGCTGGTACGGATCAGCGACGGGCTGCGGCACGTCGTCGCCGTGCGCCCCCTCTACGGCTGCAGCGACCATCTGCTGACCTCGGGCCTGCTCGGCACCGAGGTGACATGGGTGGACCCGGCGGGCATCGCCGGCGCCATCCGCCCGGACACGGGCCTGGTCATGGTGGAGAGCCCGGCCAACCCCACCCTCGCCGAGGCCGACCTGCGGGCCGTCGCCCGGGCGTGCGGGGAGGTGCCCCTGCTGGCGGACAACACCTTCGCCACGCCCGTACTCCAGCGTCCGGCCGAGCAGGGGGCGCGGATCGTGCTGCACAGCGCGACGAAGTACCTCGGCGGGCACGGGGACGTGCTCGGCGGGGTCGTCGCCTGCGACGAGGAGTTCGCGCGGAAGCTGCGGCAGGTGCGGTTCGCCACCGGTGGGATGCTGCATCCCCTCGCGGGCTATCTGCTGCTGCGCGGGCTGTCCACCCTCCCCGTACGGGTGCGGGCCGCCTCGGCGACCGCCGCACAGCTCGCCGAGCGCCTCGCCGCCGATCCGCGCGTGGCCCGGGTCCACTATCCGCGGCTGGGCGGCGCCATGGTGGCTTTCGAGGTCCACGGTGACCCCCACGAGGTGATCGCCGGGGTGCGGTTGATCACCCCGGCGGTCAGCCTCGGCAGCGTCGACACCCTCATTCAGCACCCGGCCTCGATCAGCCACCGCATCGTGGACGCGGGTGACCGCCGCTCCTCGGGAGTGGGGGACCGGCTGCTGCGGATGTCGGTCGGTCTGGAGGGCGTCGAGGACCTGTGGCAGGACCTCGATTCGGCCCTCGGCGCGGGGCGGCCGCTCAGCGCTCGGCCGGCTCGTACGTCCCGCTACGGCGCACCGCCGCCGGCTCGAGCCGGGCGGTGATCACCAGAGTGCCCTCCTCGATCTGGTAGTCGAGCGGGAGACCGAGGCCGCGCATGGCGGCGACCATCCCCGTGTTCGCCGACTGGGTGACGGCGTACACGCTGTCGCAGTGCGCCTCGCCGGCGAGGGCGACCAGCCTGCGCAGCAGCTCCGTGCCGATCCCGCGGCGCTGCCAGTCGTCCTCGACGAGCAGGGCGACCTCGGTCTCGTCGCCGTCCCAGAGGAGATGACCGAGGGCGACGAGCCGCCCCGACGCGGTCTGCACGGCGAGGGTACGGCCGTAGCGGGGGCTGAGCAGGTGCCCCAGGTAACGCTCCGCGTCTCCGACGGGGCCGTGGTAGCGCAGGCTCAGCGTCCGGGAGGAGCACCGGTCGTGCATCTCGCGGGCGGCGGCCAGATCACCGGTATCGGCACGCCGCACGGTGATCTCGTTGCCCTCGGGCAGGGTCAGGACGTCCTGGCTGCCGGGCACCCGCGGTCCGAGCCGCGCGTCCAGCTCGACCAGGGCCCGGGCGCGGGCGAACTCGGTGGGAGTGAAGGGCAGATACGGCCGCTCGATGATGATCCCCCCGCCGGAGGGGTCGCGCAGTCGTATCACGGTGTTCTCCAGGACGCCCTCCTCGGGCACCGGATCGGCGAGCGGCAGCCCGCTGAGGGACTGGGCGGGCCGTGAGCGGATGGTGCAGCGGCCGAGCAACTGACGGAGCGCCAGGGGGAGTTCGGCGGCGTCCAGCGCGGTCCGGGTCGCCAGGTTGAGCACCCGGGTGGGAGCGTCGACCAGGTCATGGGCGTCGGCCCGCTCGATCCAGGTGCCACGGCCTCCGGCCGCGGCGAGCTCCCGGGTGAGCTCGGCGGGTGCCAGGCCGGCCGGGGCCCGCAGCAGGAACTCGTCGGCCGTCCCCTCGGAGAGCGGATGGGTCTGCAGGGTCAGGATGTCCACCCGGTGACGGGCCAGCGCGGTGCACAGGACGGCGAGGCTGCCTGGCTCGTCCCGTACGGTCGTCCGCACCCGCCACAGGGCCGTGCCGCTTGCTTCGGTGTCCGGGCTGCCCGCGGGCACGGCCGGCTCCGCCGCCGGATCGCTGGCCCCCGGAACGTTTCTCCTGTCGCTGTCGCCGGGCGGGGCATGGCTGTGGCGGCGTGCCCACCATGTGTGGAACCCCGCCGTGCCGATCAGGGCGACAGCCGAGGCGATGAGCAGCACGCGCCCGTCCGGACCGTGCGCGATCATGTTGGCGATCGCGTCGGCGACCGCGACGGCGGTGAAGAGGGCGGCCAGTTCAATGAGATCCCGCCGCCAGTGGTGCGGACGGCGGGAGCGCTTCGCGGATGTCACATCAGTCATGGGAACACCATGCCGGACCGGTGTTGCCTGATCACGAACGCTTTGTGACCGATGGGTTAAGGGTGCTATTGGTTGACTAGAGCCCGGTTTCTGCCATTTCCAGCGGGTAGGTCAGCCGCTCGCCCGCCGGGGAGGGCAGCCGGTCCGGGCCCGGAGCAGGGACGTCCACGGCCGGCGGGCCCTGCTCGAGCAGCCGGGAGGAGTCGGCCGTCCGCGGGCTCCCGCCGACCGGCTATCCCGCCCCGGCCGCCCTACCGCCCCACGTACTCCACGGCCCGGCCCGGCAACTCGCCGAGCCCGCGCGGCCGCGCCGCCCACGAGAAGCCCGGAACCCGGTCGGCGAGCGAGGAGGGCGCGCCGGCGCCTACTGCCCCACACGGCCCGGCTCGAGGACCTTGGTGAAGAGCACGGCGCCCCCCTCTTCCTGCAGACGCACCGTCAGCTCACCGCTCTGCCCGTCGATATCGATCTCACCGAAGTGCTGGCCGCCTTCCAGGGGTGAGACGTTCGCACGCGTCGGTGCCTTCACGAACACCTGCTCCGGCCCGAAGGTCCCGTCCGGCTTCACGGCGGGAAAGCCCCCCGCATTGAGCGGTCCCGACACGAACTCCCAGAATGGCGCGAAGTCCTGGAACGCGGCCCGCGACGGGTCGTAGTGCTGCGCCGATGTGTAGTGCACATCCGCGGTGAGCCAGACCGTGCCCGTGATCCCGCGGTGCTTGATGTGCCGCAGCAGATCGGCGATCTGCAGTTCGCGCCCCAGCGGCGCGCCCGGGTCGTCCTGAGCGACCGCCTCGAAGTCCGTCTTCCTGTCGGGGACCACCAGCCCGAGTGGCATGTCGGAGGCGATCACCTTCCACACCGCGCGCGAGCGGGACAGCTCGTGCTTGAGCCACGCCAGCTGCTCGGCGCCCAGGATGCCCTGGGCGTCCTCCGGCTGCCGGCCCGGCGAGTTGGCGTTCCGGTAGGTCCGCATGTCCAGCACGAACACATCCAGCAGCGGACCGTGCCGTACCACCCGGTGGACCCGGCCCTCGCCGTTCGCCCGCAGCGTCGAGACCGGGTAGTACTCGCTGAACGCCCGCCGTGCGCGGGCCGCGAGGACGTCCACCCTCTTCTCGGTGTAGCGGGCGTCGTCCAGGATCTCCCCGGGGTACCAGTTGTTGACGACCTCGTGGTCGTCCCACTGCACGATGCCCGGGACCTGGGCGTTGAAGCGCCGCAGATTCTCGTCGAGCAGGTTGTAGCGGAAGTTCCCGCGGTACTCCGCGAGGGTCTCGGCGACCTTCGACTTCTCCTCGGTGGTGACATTCCGCCAGGTCCTGCCGTCCGGCAGCGTCACGCTCGGCGCGATCGGGCCGTCCGCGTAGATGCTGTCCCCGCTGCACAGGAAGAAGTCCGGGTTCCGGCGGCGCATCTCCTCGAAGATCGGGAAACCGCCGCGGTCCGGGTTGATGCCCCAGCCCTGGCCCGCGAGATCGCCCGACCACAGGAACCGGACCCCGGCGTGACGCCGCGCCGGTGCCGTACGGAAGGTGCCGTACACCGGCTCGCCGGTGCGCCGAGGGTCGTCCGGGTCGGCAAGGACCACCCGGTAGTGGATCTGCTCGCCCGGGGGAAGCCCGTGCAGCGCCGTCGTCCCCGTGAAGTCCGTGCCGGGGCCGACCAGCGGCCCGGCCCGGCGCTGCACCCGGTGGAAGGACTCGGTCGCGGAGGTCTCGACGATCATCCGGGCCGGGCGGTCGGAGCGGACCCACACCAGGCCGGAGGAGGTGGTGACGTCTCCGACCTGGACTCCCCAGCGGGCGGCCGGCCGGCCCGTCAGGGCCTGGGCCGGCGCCGCGCCGCTCAGCGACAGCGACGGCAGAGCAAGCGCGGCCGATGCCCCGGCACCGCCCCGCAGCACCGCCCGCCGCCCCATCTCTCTCCCGGATATCTGTGTCATGGAGAACCTCCCGTTGACCTACGTTGCTCACGTTGCCCGACTGTCCGCGGGGCCGTTCCGTTGCTACCGGGGCGAGATGCCGCCGCGTCGAACGCCCAGTGAATACCGTGCCGTCGGCGTCCCGGAAGTTCCTCGCGCAGCGCGTTCGGGGCACTTCCCGGGCCCTCACGGGCGACCTCGGCCGGGAGCCGTACACCCCACGGCCGATCGCGCCTCGCGATCATCGGGGCTACGGTCGCGGAGAGAGCGCGCAGAGTGCGGGCCCGTACGAGAGGAGCAGGAATGATCGCCGACGGCACCGCGCACATCCGTATAGCCCGCCCGTCGCGGGACCTCGCCGCCGCCGAACGCTTCTGGGCCGACGGGCTCGGCCTGACGGTCCTCTACCGTCACGAGCCCGCGCCCGGCGCACCGCCGGGGGAGCACGCTCTGCTGATGCTCGGTCAGCCGGATGCGGCCTGGCACCTCGAACTGGTGCATGACGCCCGTTCGCCGGTCGAGCCGCGTCCCACGGTCGAGGACCTGCTCGTGATCTACCTCGGCGGAGAGGTGCCCGGCGATCTGGTGCTGCGTCTGGAGAACCATGGAGGCCGCCGGGTCCTGTCCCACAACCCGTACTTGGAGGAGTGGGGCGTCACCATCGAGGACCCGGACGGCTACCGCTTGGTGCTCTCCACCAGGACGTGGTCGAACAGACAGCCGCGCTGACCCGTCGGCCGCGGCCGCATACGGGGGGTGCCGCGCGGAGGGCCTGTGCCCCGGGCCTACGAGGTATCGGCCCCGCGCAGCAGCCGCACCGATCGGACGATCTCGGTCGGCGGCAGATGCGCATAGCCGAGCACCAGCCGCACCGAACCGTCGTCCGGGGCTGGTGTGCCGTAGTCCGACAGCGGACGCACCGCCACCCCCGTGGCAGCTGCCCGCGCCAGGAAGCGCGGCTCGGGCCCGTAGCGGGCCGACAGCCGTACGACGGCATGCAGACCCGCGGCGATCCCGGTGACCACCGTGCCCGGGAAGTGTTCCGTCAGCGCGGCCAGCAGAGCGTCACGCCGCTCGCGGTACGTGCGCTGACAGCGGCGCAGCTGCCGGTCGTAATGGCCGCGCAGGACGAAGTCCGCCAGCAGCGCCTGGTCCAGGGCAGGGTTGCCCAAGTCCATGGTCCGCTTCCGGCTGACGACCTCCTCCATGAGCCGGTCCGGCAGCACCAGCCAGCCGAGCCGCAGACCCGGCGCGAGGGACTTGCTGACGGAACCCGTGTACGCCACGCGCTCCGGGGCGAGACCCTGCAACGCGCCGACGGGAGCCCGGTCGTAACGGAAGTCGCCGTCGTAGTCGTCCTCGACCAGCAGACCGTCCACGGTGCGGGCCCACTCCAGCAGCCGGGTGCGCCGCGGAGCGGAGTAGGCGATACCGGAAGGGAACTGGTGCGACGGCGTGGTGACCACCGCGCGGACGCCGGACGCCGCGAGAGCACCGGCATCCAGCCCGTCGGCGTCCAGCGGCACCGGTACCGCCTCGAGCCCGGCTGCCGCGAACAGCTCACCGTGTTCCGGGCTGCCCGGAGATTCCACGCCCACCGTCCCCTGACCCCGGTCGCGCAGAACGAAGCCGAGGAGCGTCATCGCCTGGGCGACGCCCGAGCAGACCACGACCCGCTCCGGATCGGTCACGACGCCACGGCGGCGCGCGAGCAGTTCGGCGAGAGCCCGGCGCAGCTCCGGGAGACCGCGTGGATCGGGATAGCCGAGAGCGCTGTGCGGCAGCCGGCCCAGCACAGCGCGGTGGGCGGCGGACCAGGCGGCGCGCGGAAAGAGTGTCAGGTCGGGAGTGCCCGGCCGGAAGTCGGCCACCGGACCGGCCGGGGCAGCACGGTCTGCGCGCGCCCGGAGGACGGGCTGCCCGGCGATCGGCCCGACCCAGGTGCCCGCGCCCCGGCTGCTGCGCAGATAGCCCTCGGCCGTCAACTGCTCGTACGCGTCCGTGACCAGTCCCCGCGAGACCCCCAGGTCCGCTGCCAGCTCGCGGCTCGACGGGAGCCGTGTCCCGGCGGCGAGCCGGCCGGACCTCACCGCTTCCCGCAGCGCCGTTTGCAGCCGCAGGCCACGCCGGCGCGGCGGGGCGGAGGCAGCCGGCAGCAACAGCTCCCACGCGGCGGCCCACTGCGCCTCTCCGCTGTCGTCCGAAGTGGTCCCCGAAATGCTCATGTGATTGGACCTTAGGCCGGACCGGCCGTTTTCCTAGCGTCTTTTTCATGACCGCATCCCAACGGCGCGGGGCCCTCCTCGCCGCCTTCGCCTGTGTCCTGGTCGGCGGGTCGTTCTCGGCCAACAGCGTCCTCGGCGACTATCCGCACGCCGGTGGCCAGGCCTTCCGCTACGGCCTTGCCTGCCTCCTCCTGCTGGGCCTGCTCGCGCTGGACTCCCGCCGACCCGGGGCCGGGCCGATCACGGCACCGTTGCGCTCGCTGACCACCCGTCAGTGGGGTCGGCTGGCCGCACTCGCCGCCGTCGGCATGGTCGGCTTCAACCTTGCCGTACTGGCCGCCGAGCGCAGCGCCGAACCGGCCGTGCCCGGTGTCCTCGTGGGTTGTGCCCCGATCGTCGTGGCGGTCATCGCCCCTGCCTTGGAGGGGCAGCGCCCCACGCCGCCGGTCCTCTGCGGTGCGCTGCTGGTCGCGGCCGGGGCGTTCACCGTCCAGGGCTGGGGCCGCACGGACCTGGCCGGGCTCGCCTGGTCCCTCGGCGCCCTGGCGGGTGAGGTCGGCTTCGCGGTGCTCGCCGTGCCCGTACTGCGCCCGCTCGGGCCGAAGCTGCTGTCCACCGTGGTCTGCGGAGTCGCGGCGGTCGAGTCCGCAGCCCTCGGCCTGGTCCTCGACGGTCCGGGAGGCTTGCTGCCCCTGCCCGGCCCCGGGGAGGCGGTGGCTCTGGTGTGGCAGGCCGGGATCGTCACCGTGCTCGGCTTCGTCTGCTGGTACGTCGGGGTCCAGCGGATCGGCGTCGGGCGCGCCACGCTCTTCTCCGGACTGATCCCGGTGTCCGCCGCGCTGAGTGCGCCGCTCGTCGGTACGGGGGCATACGGGACCGCGCAGGCGGTGGGCAGTCTGCTGGTCGGCGGGGGAGTGGCTCTGGGCTCGGGGGTCCTGGCCTCCGGTGGTCCCGGCTCGCCCGGTCGGAGGTCAGACCGCGGGGACGGGCCTGCTGCCGTCGAGGAGGACGCGCGCGACCAGCGCCGGATCGTCGCTCATCGGGACATGGCCGCAGCCCCGGAGCCGTACGAGACGGGCGCCGGGGATGGCGTACTTGGCGCGGATTCCCTGTCTGCCCACCAGGACCCGGTCGCGGGTGCCCCAGGCGATGGTGACCGGCACGTCCGGGACGTCATCGGTCAACAGCACACCACGGCCCTCCGCGAGAGTGGCGCCGAAGCCGGTCGCCTTGCGCAGCGCCAGGGTCTCGGCGACCGCCCCTTCCGGTGAACGCCGCCCGGGGCGGGCGTAGATGGTGCTGACGAGCAGTGCCCGGCCGGCGGTCGTCCGGGCCAGCTGTTCCACGACGGGCGGCGGAAGCAGCCGTGCTCCCAGGTGCATACCGCGCAGCACGCCGAAGGCGTACCGGCGCTCGGCCTCGCTCCAGAACCCGCCCGGGGAGAGGGCCGTCACCGACCGTACGAGCTTCTGCCGGCCCAGCTCGAGGGCGATCATGCCGCCCATCGAGTTGCCCGCCACATGCGGCCGTTCGATCCCCAGCTCCTCGCACAGCGAGCCGAGCGCGGGCACGACCGTCGACAGGGAGTGGGAGACGCCGTCCGGCAGAGCGGGCGACTCGCCGAATCCGGGCAGGTCCACCGCGACGACATCACGCTCCGTGGCGAGGGTGTCCAACACCGGGTCCCACGCCTGGCGGTGGTGGCCGATGCCGTGGAGGAGCAGCAGGGGTTCCCCGTTGCCGCGCCGCTCGTAGGCCATGGGCACCCGGTGCGCTCCGGCGGAGGCGTCGAGCGTGACGGAGACCGTGGCCACCGTTGCGGGCATGGGGATCGCTCCTCGTCGTGGGGCACTCGAGCCATGGACACTCAAGCGATGAGACGCAGTGTCAACAAGAATTACCGCCCAGTAGCCCGGAGTTCAAGAGGCTGAACCCTGGCGCATCTCGTAGTTGAAGAAGGGATGCCCGAACTTCTGCATCAAGGTGATCCAGAACGGCATGAGCATCTCGGTGCAGCGGGCCGTCGCGATGCCTCCCAGGTCGATCACCCGCTCGGGCGGCCAGCCGAACTCGCCCACCAGTGCCACGGTGGCGGACTTCGCCTCCTCGTCGTCACCGCAGATGAAGAGCTGATGGTCGCCCGGCACCAGGCCGGGGTCCACCATCACCTGGCAGTTGACGGTGTTGAGGGCCTTGACGACCCGGGCGTCGGGGAACGCGCGCTGGATCTGTGCGCCGACGCTGTCGTTCTCGACGGGCGACAGCCGCAGCCGTCCTTCCTCGAAGGCCAGCGGATTGCACACATCGACCAGCAGCTTGCCGGCGAGGTTCCCGGCGCCCGCCGCCTCCAGCGCGGTGAGTGCCACCCGGCCGTTGACACCGTTCACCACCGCCTGGCCGAAGGCGGCCGCGTCGGCGAACGTCCCCGCGGCCGCGCGGGCGCCTGCCTCGGCCGCCCAGGCGCGCGCCCGCTCGTTCTCCTTGGTGCGGGAGCCCAGAACCACCTCGTGGCCGAGCTCGACCAACTTGCCCGCGAGCGTGCGGCCCACATCGCCCGTGCCCAGTACGCCGTACTTCACAGCACCTCCTGTGACGGGCCGCCGCCCGTCGGCGACCGCCTGCTCATTGTCATGTGCGGTCCCGCGATTCCGTCTGGACACGGCCGCGGTCGTTCGGGTGGGATGGAACAGTGGTCACCGATTCCGCGACGGATGTCTTCGAGGAGCACCGCCCCGTACTGACCGGGGTCGCGTACCGGATGCTCGGCAGGATCGCCGACGCCGAGGACGTGGTGCAGGAGGCGTGGCTGCGCTGGTCGGGCACCGACCGCGAGGGGGTGCGCGAACCACGCGCCTACCTCGTGCGCATCACCACCCGGCTCGCCATCGACCGGCTGCGCCAGGTGCAGTCCCGGCGCGAGACGTACGTGGGGCCGTGGCTGCCCGAGCCCATCGCCACCGACTACGCGGAGACCGTCCCGGACGCCGCCGAGCGGGTCGCGCTCAGCGAGTCCGTGTCGCTCGCCGTGCTCGTCGTCCTGGAGTCCCTCTCACCACTGGAGCGCGCGGTGTTCGTGCTCCGCGAGGCCTTCGGGTTCCCCTACGCCGAGATCGCCGCGGCCCTCGAACGCGGCGAGCCTGCCGTACGCCGGCTGGCCGGCCGGGCGCGGCGGCACGTGGAGGAGCGCAGACCGCGCTTCCCCGTCGACCCGGACCAGCAGCGCGACCTCACCGAACGGTTCCTCGCCGCCGCGACCGGCGGCGACCTCCAGGCGCTGCTGACGATGCTGGCTCCCGACGCCCGGCTGGTGGCCGACAGCGGTGGCAAGGCCAAGGCGCCCCTGCGTGCCCTGGAGACCGGCGCCAAGGTCGGCCGCTTCCTCGTCGCCGTCGCCCAGCAGCCGCCCCAGGACATGGAAGCCATGTTCCGGGAGATCAACGGCGTCCCCGCGCTGCTCGTCCTCTCGGGCGGGAAGCCGGACACCGTCCTCTGGCTGGACGTCGCCGAGGACGGACGGGTCGCCTGCGTGTACGTCCAGCGCAACCCCGACAAGCTGGCCGCGGTGGCTCCCTGAGCCGCCGGCCGTTACAGACCGCCCGCGACGCGCAGGACGGCGCCCGTGGTGTACGAGGCCTCCGGGGAAAGCAGCCAGGCCACCGCGCCCGCGACCTCGTCCGGTTCACCGGGACGGCGCATCGGCACCCGGTCCGGGGCGCGCCAGGGCCGGTCCGGGTCGCCCATCGACGCGTGGATACCGGTGAGGATCATTCCGGGCTGGACCGAGTTGACCCGGATCCCCTCGGCGCCCAGTTCCTTGGACAGGCCGATCGTCATCGCGTCGACGGCGGCCTTGCTCGCGGCATAGTGCACATACTCGCCGGGGCTGCCGGTCGTCGCCGCGCCCGAGGAGATATTGACGATCGCCCCGCCCCGGCCTCCGTACCGGGTCGACATCTCCCGCACCGCCCGGCGTGCACAGAGCAGCGCGCCGGTCACATTGACGTCCACCACCCGCCGCAGCACTTCGGGGGCGGTGTCGGCGAAACGGCCCAGGGGCCCGGTGATCCCGGCGTTGTTGACCAGCCCGGTGACCGGGCCCAGCCTCTCCTGCACGGTGTCGAACAACGCGTCGACCTGCTCCTCGACGCTGGTGTCCAGGCGTACGGCCACGCTCTGCGACCCCGCCGCCCGCACGGCGGCCGCGGTCTCCTCGGCCGCGTCCCCGGCCCGCTCGTAGCCGATGCCGATCCGGTGCCCGGCGCGGGCCAGCCGTACGGCGACGGCCGCTCCGATTCCGCGGCTGCCACCCGTCACGACTGTGACCTGGGCCATCGTCCCGTTCCTCCCCCGGCGGCGGTGAGCGAGGAGGTTACACCGCGCCATGTCCCGGACACCTCCGGCGGGCTTCGCGAACGCCGGATGAACGCTGTGCGGCAAGGGCCCCCGGGCACCGGGACGGGATCGAGGATTGGTCTTGACCAAGGGTGGGTGCCGTCCTATGGTCGCAGGGTTAGTGCAAGGACCTTTAATAAACAAGGGCGCGGAAATTCCCGCTGGAGACACGGCGATTGCGGAGGACAGGGTGGGGACGACGCAACTCGAATCGGTGCCCGAACCGAAGTACTGGCACCTGAAGACCGTGCTCAGCGAAGCGCTGGACTCGGATTTCGCGGTGGGCGAGGTGCTGCCCAACGAGCGCGAGCTCGCGGCCCGGTTCGGAGTCGCCCGCGCCACCTTGCGGCAGGCTCTGGAGCAGCTCGAACTCGAAGGCAGGCTGCAGCGCAGGCGTGGCGTGGGCACGACGGTGGCGCCGCCCCGGATGGGCGTGGCGGTCGGCGCGGAGACCGATGTGTGGCCCGGCGCGGGTGACGACGCCTGGCAGCCCGTCGCCTGTGAGGAGACGACCCCTCCGGCCGCGGTCGCCCGGCTGCTGGACACGGATCCGGACGAGCAGGTGCACACCGTCCGGCGCAGCCGTATGACGCACGGCCAGCCGGTCGCGGCCGAACTGCTCTACGTCCCGGCCGGCTCCGTCCCGGGCCTCACGGCCATCGGCGCACCCACCGGCGCAGCGCATGCCCGCGCCGTCCTGCGCGAACTGCAGCGGCTTGAACTCGAAGGCCAGGACCGGGCGGTGGAGCTGGGCTCGGCCAGCGCCGAGGACGCCAAGCAGCTGGACCGGCTGCCCGGTGCGCCCGTCCTGGTGCTCACCACCCGTTACGTCGCCGAGGGCCGCACGGCGGCGGTGGCCGTGGCCACGTACCGCGCGGACACCTGCCGGCTCACCTTCGGCGAGACCGGCTCGGTGCAGATCACCGATGCGGGAGAGGACCGCCGCGCGTCCTGAGGCCGCGCCCCCCGAAGCGGTGCGTCCCGTGAAAGCGGGGGCCGTCGGCCCTGGCATGCGCCGGCAGTCCCGGCATGTGCCGACTGCCCCGGTGTCTGCGAGGCCGCGAGGGCAGCCTGCGCCCGCGGGGTGTCGTACGGTCCGGCTCGGAGGCGGTGGGGTACGGCTCGGCGCTCGGGCGGTCACGGGCGCTGCGAGCTTCTCGGTGCCACGGGGGCGGAGGCGCGGGCGTACGGCCCGCGGGGTAGGTGAAGGAGGCGGTTCAGAGGCTGCCGTTTCTCCCAGCCCTGTGACGGGGGCGGTTCAGAGGCGGGCGTTCACCGGGCCCTGGACGGCGAAGAGTTGTTCCTCCACATGGTCAAGGGCCAGCCGTAGCGCCCCCGTTGCCACGGCGGCCTCACCCAGCTTCGACAGCTCCACCCGCGGGGGCCGCAGACAGTAGCGCACCAGCTCGTCCCGCAGCGGCCCCAGTACGCCGTCCAGGCCCGCCGCCCAGCCGCCCACCACGACGAGCTCCGGGTCGAGGGCCAGGACGAGCGCCGCCACGTCGTGGACCAGCCGCTGGATGAACCGTTCCACGGCGTCGCGGGCCCGTATGTCGCCTTGCCGCGCACGTTCGAACACCCGCGCCACCGCTGTCTCGTCGAGCGGGTGGAGGGGCTCCCCGGTGGTGGAGAGGACCTGCTCCGGCGCGGCCTCGCGCCCGAGCAGGTGCAGCGCGCCTATCTCCCCGGCCGCGCCACCGTAGCCGCGGTGCAGCCGGCCGCCGATGAGCGACCCCGCGCCGGGACTGAGCCCGGCCAGGACGAACACCAGATCGTCGGAGTCGGCTCCCGCGCCCTTCCAGTGTTCGGCGAGCGCGGCGGCGTTCGCGTCGTTCTCCACCAGCACGGCGCAGCGGAAGGACCGCCGCAGCCGCTCGCCGAGCGCCAGCCCCGTCCACCCCGGCAGCGCGGTGCTCAGCCGTACGGTCCCGCCGGTCTCCACGATGCCCGGTGTGCCCACGCCGACCGCGCGCAGCGAGCTGCGAGCCACGCCGGCACGGCGCAGCAGATCGGCCACCGCCGCGCGCACCCGCTCCAGCCGCTCGTCGGCCGACGCCGTCTCGGGAACCTCGCGCACGGCGGAGCCCAGCACGTGGCCGTCCAGGTCGGAGAGCAGCGCCGCGACCCGGTGCGGGCCGATCTCGACGCCCAGAAGGTGCCCGGCCTCGGCATGGAAGCGGAAGCGCCGGGCGGGCCGGCCCTGGCGGCGCGTTCCGCCCTCCTCGGGTGCCACCTCCGTCACCAGGCCGTTCCCGGCCAGCCCTTCGACGACCCCTTCGACGGTCGGCCGTGAGAGGCCGGTGACGCGCACGAGGTCGGTCAGGGTGGCGGACCCGCCGTCCCGCAGGGCGTACAGCACCACCGCCGAGTTGATTCGTCGCAGCAGGGATGGATCCCCGCCGGTGAGCCGCCCCAAGGCCGGCCTCCCTACTGTGCGTGTGTGCCGGGATCGTAGCCGCTGGGCCGCGGTGCGGCGAGCGTCCCCGTCCTCCGGCGCCGGGAGGCGCTCGAAGCGGTCCTGACGCGCTGCCCGGAGCGCTCCGGGAGCCGACGGGGACTCAACCAGCCGGAGACCGGTCGCTCGGGGCGGGCTGACCGGGAGCGACGAACCCCGACTCGTACGCGGCCATCACCGCCTGGTGCGGTCCCGCGCCCCGAGCTTCGCCGGCACGGCGCTGACGTGCGACGTCACTGCCTCCCCGCCGAGCACGAGCTCGGCGGCGATCTCGCAGGCGATGGGGGAGCGGCATACGCAGCCGGCCGGAGAGGGCGGTCGCCCTCCGCAGGGGGCAGCCGGGGCCGGGAGCATCGGACGCCTGACGGGACCTCAATTGTCAGAGGGGCGGCGTTTACTGACGGCATGACCACCGTGGAACAGCTCGCCGTGCTCGACCGACTGCGTGCCCGGCCCTTCCCGGAGCGGCCCGGGTGGTCGGACGGCATCTGGAGCGGGCCCGGCTGTCACATCGCCGACCTCCGGCTCAGTGAGGACTTCTGGGAGGACGACGGGACACGCCGGCGGGAGGTGATGGAGCAGTTCGAGGCCGAGTGCCAGGCGCTGGTCATGCTGCTGACCCGGAGGTGGGGAGCGCCCGAAGTCCTCGACCTGACCGGTCACCTGGAGCGCTCGATGGAGGGGGAGCCGGTCGCGGAGCCGCTGCTCTCGCTCTGCGGGTATGTCGTCGAGATCCATGCCTGGCGGATCGACGGCCGGTGGATCGGGATCGGCGTCGGGCAGCAGGACAAGGAACTGCCGTTCCAACTGGTCGTCGCGGTCGGGGAGGGGGACGTGGGCTCCGTTCCCGGGTGAACGGCCCTCACGCCGTCGGTGTCCAGCGCGTGTCCGGGATCACATAGCAGCTCGCCGACGGGCGGAATGCCGTGACCGCCGGGACGGTTGACCCCTACACGTATTCAATTGCATGTGCACATACCGTGTGGTACCTACGAGGAGCAGCCCCGTGAGCGTCACTACGTCCTCCGCATCCCGCGCGGCCGAGATCCTGTCCCGGCCCGTCGCGCTGAACGGCCTGACCGTCCCGAACCGCATCGTGATGGCGCCGATGACGCGCATGTTCTCCCCGGGCGGCGTCCCCGGTGAGGACGTGCGGTCGTACTACGCCCGCCGCGCCGCCGCGGGTGTCGGCCTGATCGTCACCGAAGGGACCTACGTCGGCCACGAGTCGGCCGGGCAGAGTGACCGTGTGCCGCGGTTCCACGGTGAGGAGCAGCTGGCGGGGTGGGCGAAGGTCGCCGAGGACGTGCACGCGGCGGGCGGCACGATCGTGCCGCAGCTGTGGCACATCGGCATGGTGCGCAAGCAGGGCGACCCGCCCTACGCCGACGCCCCCGCCGTCGGCCCCTCCGGCATCCGCGTCGACGGCACCGAGGGCACCGGCAAGGCGATGACCCAGCGTGACCTGGACGACGTCATCGGCGCCTTCGCCGAGGCCGCCGAGGCCGCCGAGCGCATCGGCTTCGACGGCGTCGAACTGCACGGCGCCCACGGCTACCTCCTCGACCAGTTCCTGTGGGCGGGGACGAACCGCCGTAGCGATGCCTACGGCGGCGACCCCGTGGCCCGTACGAACTTCGCGGCCGAGATCGTGGCCGCGGTCCGCGAGACCGTCTCGCCCGACTTCCCGGTGATCTTCCGCTACTCGCAGTGGAAGCAGGAGGCCTACAACGCCAGGCTCGCCGAGACCCCGGAGGAGCTGGAGGCGATCCTGACCCCGCTCGCCGCGGCCGGCGTCGACGCCTTCCACGCCTCCACCCGCCGCTACTGGCTCCCGGAGTTCGAGGGCTCGGACCTGAACCTGGCGGGCTGGACCAAGAAGCTCACCGGCAGGCCCACCATCACCGTCGGCTCGGTCGGCCTCGACGGCGACTTCATCCGCAGCTTCAAGGGCGAGGGCGCCCCGGTCCAGGGCATCGACAACCTCCTCGACCGCATGGAGCGCGACGAGTTCGACCTGGTCGCCGTCGGCCGCGCCCTGCTCCAGGACCCGGAGTGGGCGGCGAAGGTCCTGGGGGACCGGTCCGAGGAGCTGAAGCCGTACAGCGCGGCGGCGCTGAAGACGCTGAGCTAGCGCTCTGACCCGGAAGGTTCACCGGCTCGCGACGCCCGGCACAACACTCCCCCAGCTACCGCTGGGTGGGGGTCCCACGGCCCAAGGCTGGGGGAGTGCCCCCACGCTGCGTTGTCGGAGTCACCCGGGTACGCCCCTGGCCTTCGGCATGGGGGACCCCAGTACGAGGGCAATCTCCCCCGGACTCCCTCCGCGGGCACCCCACCGCCGTGCGATGCACCGCACCGGACGCCGCGAGCTTCCCGGCAACCGTCCCGGTCGCAGCACTGGGCGGCTTCGTCCGGTCGCGCTCGACCAGCGTCCGCCTGCCAAGAGCCGTCAGGCCGGCATGACGGTGGGACATGAAGGCCTCCGTGCGGTGAAGAGTTCGACACCTTCACCGCACGGAGGCCTTCGCCATGATCAAGCCCCACGCATGTGTCACCAACGCTCGTGATGAGTACACCTGGTGTCCTGCGCCGGAAATCCTGGGCGATATGTTCCGCCTGAGGAGTTGCAGATGCGGTCGGCGGTCTTGGAGCCACGAATTCCGGTGCCTTCCCGCTAGCCGTCCGGATGAGGCTCCGCGGCCTTCTCCGCGTCCGCCGCCGCGCGCAGCCTGCCGAACTCCTCCGCCATCGCCTTCGGCGTCCAATGCGCGTTCAGGCCGCTGGGATTGGGGAGCACCCAGAGCCGCGTGCGGCCGATCGTACGGTCCTGCGGGCCGATCCGGGCGTGCCGGTCACCGAAGGCGACCCGGTAGGCGGTCACCCCGACCACGGCGAGCCACGTCGGCTCGTACCGCAGCACCTTCTCCTGGAGGACGCGCCCGCCCTCGCGCAGCTCCTCGTCGGACAGTTCGTCCGCGCGCGCCGTCGTACGGGCGGCGACGTTCGTGATGCCGAGCCCGTACGTCAGCAGCTCGCGCTGCTCGGAGGGGTGCAGCCGGCGGGGGGTGAAGCCCGAGGCGTGCAGCACCGGCCAGAAGCGGTTTCCCGGCCGTGCGAAGTGATGCCCGGTCGCCCCCGACATCAGGCCTGGGTTGATCCCGCAGAACAGCACACGCAGACCGCCCGCGATCACATCCTCGATGGTGCGGTCGCGGGCGGCCTCCAGCTCTTCGGGCGTCATCCGCGTCAGAGGATCGCCCCGGGCGCGTAGGCCGCCGCCTCCGGGTGCCGCGCCACGATCTCCTCGATGCGCCGGACGACTGCGGCGACCTGGCCGGCGGCGGCGCCGGTGAAGGACAGCCGGTCGGCCATCAGCGCGTCCAGCTGCGCCCGGTCCAGCGGCATCCGCTCGTCCTCGGCGAGCCGGTCCAGCAGCTCGTTGCGCTCGACGCCCTTCTCGCGCATGGCGAGGGCGGAGGCGACGGCGTGCTCCTTGATGACCTCGTGCGCGGCCTCCCGGCCGACGTCGGCCCGGACGGCCGCCATGAGGACCTTGGTGGTCGCGAGGAAGGGGAGGTAGCGGTCCAGCTCGCGGGCGACGACGGCGGGGAAGGCACCGAACTCGTCGAGCACGGTCAGGAAGGTCTCCAGAAGCCCGTCGAAGGCGAAGAAGGCGTCCGGCAGCGCGACCCGGCGGACCACGGAGCAGGAGACGTCGCCCTCGTTCCACTGGTCGCCCGCCAGCTCCCCGGCCATCGAGGCGTAGCCGCGCAGGATCACCGCGAGGCCGTTGACGCGCTCGCAGGACCGGGTGTTCATCTTGTGCGGCATCGCGGAGGAGCCGACCTGGCCCGGCTTGAAGCCCTCGGTCACCAGCTCGTGCCCGGCCATCAGCCGGATCGTCTTCGCCAGTGAGGAGGGCGCGGCGGCCAGCTGCACCAGCGCGCTCACCACCTCGTAGTCCAGCGAGCGGGGGTAGACCTGGCCGACCGAGGTGAAGGCGTGCGAGAAGCCGAGGTGGGTGGCGACCCGCTGCTCCAGCTCCGCCAGCTTCTCCTGGTCGCCCCCCAGCAGATCCAGCATGTCCTGCGCCGTGCCGACCGGCCCCTTGATTCCCCGCAGTGGGTAGCGGCCGAGGAGGTCCTCCACCCGGCTGTACGCCACGAGCAGCTCGTCCGCCGCGGTCGCGAAGCGCTTCCCGAGCGTGGTGGCCTGCGCCGCCACATTGTGCGAACGGCCCGCCATCACCAGCTCGGCGTGCTCGGCGGACAGCTTCCCGAGGCGGGCCAGCACGGCGACCGTACGGTCCCGCACCAGCTCCAGGGAGAGGCGGATCTGCAGCTGCTCCACGTTCTCGGTGAGATCCCGGGAGGTCATACCCTTGTGGACGTGCTCATGCCCGGCGAGGGCATTGAACTCCTCGATACGGGCCTTCACGTCGTGCCGGGTGACCTTCTCGCGCTCGGCGATCGAGGCCAGATCGACCTGGTCGAGGACGCGTTCGTAGTCGGCAAGGGCCTGCTCCGGCACCTCGATGCTGAGGTCCTTCTGCGCACGGAGCACGGCGAGCCACAGCCGCCGCTCCAGCGTCACCTTGTACTCGGGGGACCACAGGACGGCGAGCTGCGCTGACGCGTAGCGGCCGGCCAGAACGTTCGGAATGCGGGGCTTGGAGGTCACGTGGCCTGATTCTACTGGCCGTCGCCGCAGGCCAGCGCCCGGCCTGGTCACAGCCCCGGCCCTGACCGCGCTTCGATCCTGGCTGCGCCCCGATCCTGGCCGCGCCCGTCCCGCCGGGAGAAACCGGGGCCGGTACGGTCAGGCGTCCGGGAGCGCCTCGTACGGCACCAGCTCGCCCCGCTTCGGCGGCCGCCCGTCCCCGGAGGAGCGGCCCGTCAGCCTCCGGCCGATCCACGGCACCAGGTGCTCCCGCGCGAACCGCGCGTCGCTCGCCCGCCGCAGGAGCCAGCCGGGCGGTACGGCGGAGGGCAGCGGGGCGTTCCAGTCCTCCTCCGGCTCATGGCCCAAGGCTTGCCAGACGGCCTCGGCCACCCGCCGGTGCCCCTCGGCGCGCAGATGGAGACGGTCGTCCGCCCACAGCCGCGGGTCGCTCAGCGCCTCCGCGCCGAACAGGTCGACCACCAGCGCGCCGTGCCGCGCCGCCAGCTCGTCGATGACGTCGAAGAGCTGCTCCATGCGTGGCAGGAACCGGGCCAGCACCGGACCGCGCCGCGCCGGACTGCGCATCAGCACCAGCCGCCCGCAGGTCGGCGCGAGCCGGGTGACGGCCTCCTCCAGGCGGGCGCAGACCTCGTCGATGTCGCATTTGGGGCGGAGGGTGTCGTTGAGCCCGCCGACGAGCGTGACCACGTCCGCGCCCATCGCGGCGGCGACGTCGACCTGCTCCTCCAGAATCTGTGCGATCAGCTTTCCGCGTACGGCGAGGTTGGCGTACCGGAAGCCGGGCGCCCGGGCGGCGAGCCGCCCCGCGAGGAGGTCGGCCCAGCCGCGGTACGTGCCGTCGGGCAGCGCGTCCGACATGCCTTCGGTGAAGGAGTCGCCGACGGCGACAAGACTGGTGTATGGGGCATTCATCTGCATGGCCGCATGAGCATACCGCTCGGTACGCACGGTGGGCGCACCCACTGCCCCTCCACCGCGCACGGCCCGTGTGACGGCGAATTCCGTTGCATGCCCGGGACCGCCCGCACCGCCGCGGAAGCAAATCCACGATCGAATGGGGAGCCGGCCCCCGGGGGTGAGCGCACCACTACCGGTTCTCGCGGAGGGCTGATCCTCGCCGTTCGGCGTCCGCGTCATCCCGGCGACGACAGCCGTCGTCAAGAGCCGTCCCGCCGCGATCAGAGCGCAGGGCCGACCAAGGCGCACATGCCTCCGTGGCCAGTACCGAGCAGTCGCGCCGCCGAGGCCGCCGATCGGAACCGGAAGGTCGAGGGTGCAGAGAAACGGGTTGAACGGAGGCACCTGGCCGGGACGCCGTGTCTCGGCCAGGGTGCGCTGAAGACGACCGTACCGAGCAGGATCAGCACCGTCGGCCGGTCTCCTGCGAGCCAAGGGCGATACCCAGCCGACGGTGGCGTCGAGCGCGATCGGCGCATCCCCCAGGCCGTTGAGCTTCACGTGTACGCAACCCACGCCGTGCCGGGGCTGTTGCAGACGGACGAGTACGCGTGAGGTTGCATGATGTGGAGGCCCTTGCTGGATGAGGAGATCATCGAGCAACGGGGGGTCGCGGACACGACCCGGCAGGAAATCTAAGGGCGTTCAACCCGCGAGAAACACTTGCCACGCCGCCACGCCGCTCGGTTTCACGGACTTGGGTCAAAGGCACCCGGCGTCGGGCCGCGCCCACAAGGTAGGCCAGGGGCATGAGGAGGGATTCGCCGTTCCTGACGTCAGCCGAAAGCGTGCGAGGCAAACGGGTGAAGGCATCAGAACCAAATGGCCGCTGCCGCGTTGCATAGTGCGTCCATGGACACACCGTGGGCAGCGACTATATGGAGGCTCACATGCGCCTTGGCACGAAGGCCGCCCTGCTCAGCGCCACGATCGGTGCGCTGACTGTCTCCGGCGCAGGCAGCGCCTACGCCGAAGACGCCTACCCCGGCCACGCCGAAGACTCCCGCTACGCCCCCTCCCAGGATTCTCACCCATCCCACGACGGAGGGTCCCCCACCCACCACTCCGAGGGTTCCTTCCCCGCCCACAGCGGAGAGTCCCGTCCCGCGCACGGCGAAGAGTCCCGCCCCGCCCACAGCAGAGGGCCCCGCCACGCCTACGCCGAAGATATCCACCGCTCTGCGAGGTCTCACAAGACGAAGCGGGCCAAGTTCGAGGATGAAAGCGCCCCCGCCCCCACCGCCGAGGTACCGGTACCGTCGGGCCCGTTGTGCACCAATAACATCAGCTCCCAGGGTGGTGACGCGGCCACTGGTGGTGGAGCTGGAAGTGAAACCGCTACGGGGGGAGCATCCACCACTACTACGACCGATACCACCCAGGAATGCAACATTACGGTGGTCCTGCCGCCTGTCGCGGGTGGGGGCGACAACCTGGTGAGGAAGTCCCGTAAGGACTTCTTCGTCGACGTGGACAAGAAGGAGAACTTCACCAAGCGCCAGAGCGGCGGGGGACAGCGCAGCGAGGAATGGCACGGCGGGGAATGGTTCGGCGAGAACGGTCACTTCTGAGTCGAGGGCCGGGCTGCCGAACAACCGGTGGAGCGAGCGCCTACAGGGTCAGCCCCGACCTGCACGACTCCCGTGGCGCCGGGGCACCCTGAACACGACGACCCCATCGTCGTGCACTCCCAAAGGACCGCCGAAGAGCCTCTGTCCCGAGCCAGGTGCGCCCAACGCCTCAGTCAGGAGGATGTCGAGATGAGCATCGTGGAGAACATCGTGTCCTGACCGGTGCCGGAAGGGGCCTCCTTCTCGTCTGCGCCGTGGCCGATCGATGTGCCGAACCGTGGCCATGCAGCCTGCGTGAACATCGGCGGGACGCAAGCCCACAACCACTGTGACACCACCACCGGCGCGATCCCGGGCGGCAGGCTCGTTCACGGTGGCGTCGACGGCGGTGGTGGGTGACGGGGGGCGTCAATGCCTGAGCGGCCGGGCCAGGAACACTTCCCGGCCCGGCCGGGTCCGGTCCGAGCCCCCCTTGCGGTCGGGGCTCACGCGCAGGAAGAAACCCCCGGAGGATCGTCCGGGGGTTTTTGACTGTCACCAGGTTGGTTTTGCTCCCGGGGGTACGGCGCCGGAGCCGGGCGGGCCGAACGGGGCCTGGGGCGCCAAGTCGCCGGAAGGGCCCTCGGGTTGGGCGGAGGCCGTGCTGCCGCCCCAATTCACCGGCAGAAAAGCATCATTCGGCTTCTGGTGCCGCCCCGCCCTCGTCGATTTCCTCGGCGATACGGGGATCGATGTGCCGGAGTGCGGCCACGGTGAACGAGCTCGCGAATTCCGCACCGGAGGCGACGTCCAGTGTCTCGGTGAGCAAGGCGTATCGCGCGCCGTCGATCGTCAGGCTGACGATCAGGGATGCACAGAGGTCGGCGCTCACGCCCCACCGCCGCGTGGCACGGCGCTCGGTGAAATCCCGGATACGTTCGGCGATCTCCGTGGCCGCCGCGATGGTCAAACGCTCCCGGGCCGCCGCGATCGTGCCGACCGGGTCGGCGCCGAAGAGCAGCCGGAATTCGGCCGAATGTGTCCTGGCGAAGTCGAAGACCGTCATCGTGCCCGCCCGGACCTGCTGCTCCAGGGACAGTGCGGATGCCGCTTCATAGGCTCGGGAAAGGCGCCGCCCGAGGGTGCCCCCGGCACGTTCGCCGCAGAGCCGGTAAAGATCTTCCTTGTTCCCGAAATGTGCGTACAGCGTCGGCTTGGTCGTCCTGGCGCGGGCGGCGATGTCCTCCATCGTGGCCGCGTGGAACCCGATATCGGCGAATACCGCACATGCGGCGTCAAGCATGTCCTTGTCACTCGGTCGAACGATCACGCAGCCCACTTTACTTCCGGGTAAAGCGGAATTAGGGTCTTACGCGGCAGTCTGGATCGTTGTTGATCGCTTTCCCTGGAGCCGGGGAGTCCCGGACAAGGAGTCGCCGAGCGGTCACCTGCCGGGCCGGCATTCAAGGCCGACCGCCGATGGCCGTAGTGGAGACCTCATGCACCACGCGCAACGCCCGGGGCACCCGGAGGATGCCCTTCCTCACATACCGGAAGATGCCATCCCGTACATAGCGGAGGGCCCGCCCTTCGTGCTCGGCGCTCCCCGTCGGCCCAGCCGGATCGCGGGCCCCTGGCAGCTGCCCGGCAACCCGGCCGCGTGCCGGAGGGCGCGGGTCGCGGTCCGCGGGATACTCGCCGACTGGGACCTGGAGCACCACACCCACACCGCCGAGCTGCTCGTCAGCGAACTCGTCGGCAACGCGCTGCTGCACGCCGGAGGGCCGCTGCACCTCAGCGTCCAGCACAGCCACCTCCTGCGCTGCCAGGTCGAGGACGGCAGCAACCGGCTCCCCCGGCTGCGCTCCGCCGCACCGGACGACGAACACGGCCGCGGCCTGGAGCTCGTCCATCTGATGTCCCGCGACTGGGGCGTGGAGTACACCGCGCGCGGCAAGACGGTCTGGTTCGAACTGGACTGACCCCGCCGTGCGGACTGACCCCGCCGTGCGGACCGACCGCGCCGTCCCCGGCCGACCGCGCCGTCCCCACGTGCGGACTGACCCCGCCGTGCGGACCGACCGCGCCGTCCCCGGCCGACCGCGCCGTCCGGACCGCCCCCGCCGTCTGCATGAACCCGCTTTCACCCCGGTACGGGCAGCAGCCGGCCCTCCTCCATCAGCCGGCGGGTCCCGGTGAAACGAGCACGCAGCCGCCGGTCGTGCGACACCACCACGAGCGTTCCCGCGTATCCGGCGAGAGCCTGCTCCAACTCCTCCACCAGCCCGAGCGAGAGATGGTTCGTCGGCTCGTCGAGCAGCAGCATCTCCACCGGCCGGGTGAGCAGCCGGGCCAGGGTGAGCCTGCGCCGCTGTCCTACCGACAGGCCGTTCTCCGGCACCTCGAAGTCCTCCTCGCGGAACAGGCCCAGGGCCGCCAGCGCGTCGGCGTACTCGTCCGGCGCCCCGGGCAGCCCCTCGGCGAACGCCGCCAGCAAGGGCCGCCGTGAGCCGATGGCGGGCACCTCCTGCGGCAGTCGTCCGATCCGCTCCGGCAGCCGGACCCGGCCCCGGTCGGGAACGAGCTCCCCGGAGAGCACCCGCAGCAGCGTCGTCTTCCCCGCGCCGTTCGGGCCCATCACCAGCAGCCGCTCACCCGGCGCGAGCGTCAGCCGGTCCACGGACAGCCGGCCGTCCACCGCCACGCCCTCCAACTGCGCCGCGGGTTCGCCCTCCGCCAGCTCCGCCGGGTCGGTGCCGCCGCCGATGGCCACGGTGAAATGCAGCGGGTCCGGCGGTCGCGGTACCGGCTCCCGGTACAGCCTGCTCAGCCGTTCCCGCGCATTGCGCACCCGCCCGGAGAGCTGCCCCTCCACCGACCGCTGGTGTTTCGTCCACGCGGGACGCTCGCTCATCCGCCAGCCGGTGCCGAGCCGCGCCGCCCCGCCGGCCGCCAGCCCCTCCTGGCGCTCGATCTCCTCGCGCCACTCCCGGTAGCGCTGCTCCCACCGGTGCCGCTCGGCCGCCTTCTGCTGCAGATAGCCGGTCCACCCGCCCCCGTAGCGCGCCACGGCCCGCCGGGCGCCGTCGACCTCCACCACGGCGTCGGCGACGCGGTCCAGGAAGGCCCGGTCGTGGGTGACCGCGACCACCGTGCCCTTGTGGGCCCGCAGCCGCTCCTCCAGCCAGCCGACCGCCTCGTCGTCCAGATGGTTCGTCGGCTCGTCGAGCAGCAGCAGCTCCGGCGCCGAGGCGAGGACACACGCCAGTGCGAGCCGGGACTGCTCCCCGCCGGAGAGGGTGCCGAGCAGCCGTCCGCGGTCCAGATCCGGCAGCCCCAGCGCGGTCAGGGCGATGTCCAGACGGTGCTCCGCGCGATAGCCGTCCCGTGCCTCGTACGCCGCGACGAGATCACCGTACGCCGCCACCTCCTCCTCGCCGGCCGAGGCGAGGGCCGCCTCCGCCTCACGCATGCGGCGCTCGAGATCGCGCAGCTCCGCCAGGGCGTCGTCGATGGCCTCCCGAACCGTCGCCCGCACCGGCAGCTGGAGGCTCTGCGGCAGATAGCCGGTGCCGCCGTCGGCGGACACCCGCACCATGCCCTCGTCCGGCTGCTGCTGTCCCGCCATCAGCCGCAGCAGGGTCGACTTCCCCGAGCCGTTGTCGCCGATGACGCCCACATGCTCGCCCGGGGCCACGCGCAGGGACACCCGGTCCAGCACAGGACGGCCGGGGTAGCCCACCGACACCTCGTCCACCACCAGCTGGGACGTCATCCGCGATCCATTCTGTGCCTCCGATTCCGGCTCCGGCCCCGGACTCAGGCGGAGGGCGTACGGCCCACCAGCTCCCGCAGTACGTCCTCCATGGTGACCAGCCCCGCCAGCCGGCCGTCCGCTGAGATGACCGCCGCCAGATGCGTACCCGAGCCGCGCATCGCGGCGAGCACATCGTCCAGGGGCGTCGAGGCCCTCACCCGGGCGATCGGACGCATCGCCCTCGTCGCGAACGGCGCGTCCCGCGGCCGCGCGTCCAGCGCGTCCTTGACGTGCAGATAGCCCAGGAGCCGCCCATCGTCGTCCACCACCGGGAAGCGGGAGAAGCCGGACTCGGCACAGAGCCGCTCCAGCCCCTCGGGCGTGACTCCCACCGGAGCCGACACCACCCGCTCGACGGGCTGCACCACTTCCCCCACCGGGCGGCGGCCCAGCTCCAGGACGTCGCGCAGCCGCTCGGTGGCCCGGTCGTCGAGCAGCCCCGCCTCGCTGGAGTCGGCGACCAGACGGGCCAGCTCGTCGTCCGAGAAGGTCGCCGACACCTCGCCCTTCGGCTCCACCCGCAACAGCTTCAGCAGACCGTTCGCGAAGGCGTTCACCGCGAAGATCACCGGCCGCAGCGCCCGCGTCAGCGCCACCATGGGCGGGCCCAGGAGCAGGGCCGTACGCACCGGCTCCGCGAGAGCGACGTTCTTGGGGACCATCTCGCCGAAGAGCATGTGCAGATACGTCGCCGCGGAGAGCGCGATCACGAACGAGACCGGGTGGACCAGGTGGTGCGAGACACCGACGGCGTCGAAGACGGGCTCCAGCAGATGGGCGATGGCCGGTTCGGCGACGGCACCCAGCACCAGCGTGCACAGCGTGATGCCGAGCTGCGCCGCGGCCAGCACCGCCGAGACGTGCTGCAGACCCCACATCACGCTTCCGGCGCGCCGGTCGCCCTGATCGGCGAGAGGTTCCACCTGGCTGCGCCGCACCGAGATCAGCGCGAACTCGGCGCCCACGAAGAAGGCGTTGGCGACCAGCGTCAGCAGGCCGATGAGGAGCTGGAGCAGGGTCACCGGCCGGCCTCCTCGGGGGTGTCGTCATCGGCGTGGGGCAGCGGTGTGTGCAGCCGCACGCGCGCCGCCCGGTGACCGCCGGCGTCCACCACGTCGATCCGCCAGCCGGACACCTCCACGCTGTCGCCCGCCACCGGAATCCGGCCGAGCTCGGTCGCCACCAGACCCGCCAGGGTCTCGTACGGGCCGTCCGGCGCGTTCAGCCCGATGGCCTGGAGCCGGTCCAGGCGTGCCGCGCCGTCCGCGTCGTAGAGCTCGCGGCCGTCCTCGTCGGTGCCCGCCCGGACCAGATCGGGGGCCTCCAGCGGGTCGTGCTCGTCGCGGACCTCGCCGACCACTTCCTCGACGATGTCCTCCAGGGTGACCACCCCGGCCGTACCGCCGTACTCGTCGATGACGACGGCCATGCCCTGCTTGCCCGAGAGCCGGTCCAGCAGCCGGTCCACCGGCAGCGACTCCGGTACGAGCAGAGGTTCGCGCAGGATGTCCGAGACCGGATGACGGGGCCGCCGTTCCGCGGGCAGCGCCAGGACGTCCTTGATGTGGGCGATCCCGATGACCGTGTCGAGGCTGCCCTGGTGGACGGGGAAGCGCGAGAGGCCCGTCGCCCGGGTGATGTTGGCGATGTCCTCGGCCGTGGCCTGCACATCGAGCGCCACGACCTGGACGCGCGGTGTCATCACGTTCTCCGCGGTCAGCTCGGCGAGCTTGAGGGTACGGACGAACAGCTCGGCGGTGTCCGCCTCCAGCGCGCCCTCCTTGGCGGAGTGCCGGGCCAGGGCCACCAGCTCCTGCGGGCCGCGTGCGGAGGCCAGTTCCTCGGCGGGCTCCAGGCCCATCCGGCGCACCATACGGTTGGCGCTGTTGTTGAGATGGCTGATCAGCGGGCGGAAGGTGGAGCTGAAGGCGCGCTGCGGGCCGGCGACCCGCTGGGCGACCGGCAGCGGCCGGGAGATCGCCCAGTTCTTGGGGACCAGCTCGCCGACGACCATCAGCAGCACGGTGGAGATCGCTGTGCCGAGGACCAGGGCGACCGAGGACGACGCCGAGGCGGGCAGTCCGACGGCCTCCAGCGGCCCGGCCAGCAGCCTTCCGAGCGACGGCTCGGCGAGCATGCCGATGACCAGACCGGTGACGGTGATCCCGAGCTGGGCCCCGGAGAGCTGGAAGGTGAGGGTCCGTACGGCCTTCAGAGCGCTGTCCGCCCCGCGCCGCTCCTCGGCGGCGGCCCGCTCGAGCACGCTGCGCTCGATGGTGGTCAGTGAGAACTCCGCCGCGACGAACACGCCGCAGGCGAGCGTCAGAAGCAGAGCGAGCGCCAGCAGAAGCACTTCGGTCATCGGTTCACCTCCGTCCCATGATCCGGCAGGGAGGTGCGGACTGCGCGATGTGTTCGAGGGTGACTACGGGGAGGCTCGCCCATGGGCGGACGCTCACACCTTTCCACGTCGGTACGGTGGATCGCCATGGTAAAGGACCGGCAAAACAAGGGGCACTGTGGTTGTTCTTGCCCAGCGGGACGCGTATCAGGCCTCCAGCGGCCTGACCCAGCGGCTCCACTCGGGCTGGCGGGCATAGCCGACGGCGGTCCACGTACGGTGCGCCGGCTCGTTGCGGTCGAGCACCATCGCGTCCGCACGCCGGCCGCCCAGTGAGGCGAACCGCTCCTCGGCCGCCCGCAGCAGCGCGGTCGCCACGCCCTGCCGCCGATGGTCCGGGTGCACGGCGAGCCGGTACAGATGACAGCGCCAGCCGTCGAATCCCGCGATCACCGTGCCGGCGAGCCGACCCGTACGCTCGGCGAGCAGCAGCGCTCCGCGGTCGCGGCCGATCAGCCGGGCCACCCCGTCGGTGTCGTCACTGATACTGGTGCCCTCCGCCGCCTCCTTCCAGAAGGCGAGGACGGCGTCGAGGTCCGCGGGCGTCGCGGCCCGTATCCGAAGATCACTCATGGGGGCCCATCCCACCACCGGAGGGGACGCGAGGGCGACCGCATTTCCGCACACGGGCCGAGCGGCCCGCGGGCTCACTCGTGGGCGATGGCGGCCAGGACGTTCATCCGGGACGCGCGCAGGGCCGGCAGCAGCGCCGCCGCGAGCCCGACCACGACCGAACCCGCCACGACGGCCACGACCGTCGGCCACGGCACCGCGAGAGCCTTCATGCCCTCCAGCGCCAGCACCTGCTGGACCGAGAATCCCCACACGAAGCCGAGCGCCAGGCCCAGCACGGCGCCGAAGACCGCGATGACCACCGACTCCAGCCGGATCATGCGCCGCAGTTGTCGCCGGGACAGGCCGATCGCCCGCAGCAGCCCGATTTCGCGGGTCCGCTCGACGACCGACAGGGCAAGGGTGTTGACGACACCCAGGACGGCGATGACGATCGCCAGGCCCAGCAGCGCGTACACCAGGTACAACAGGACGGCGATCTGCCCGCGGACCAGCTCCTTGTAGTCGGCCTGGTCCCGCACCTGCACCTGCGGGAAGGCATCCAGGGCGCGCTCCAGCCGGTCCCGCAGCGGCTGCGGATCGGTGCGGCCCGAGGCGTTGGCGTACACCGCGGCGTCCTGGCCGCCCGGGAGGTACTTCTCCAGGGTGGCCATGCTCATGAAGAAGCCGCCCCGGGTCCCGAAACCCTCGCCGGACTCCATGTCCGTCAGGGCACCCACGGTCAGCTCCGCCGTCCGCCCGTTCGCGAACTCGGCCCGGACCCGGCTGCCCGGCCGGATGCCGTGCTCGTCCGCGTAGGCCTTCTGCAGCCCGATCCGGCCGTCGGCCAGGGCGGACGCCGTGTTCCCGGCGGCGTACTCCATGTTGACGACCTGGTCGAGTCCCGGATCGAAGGCCGCGCCGGTCGTCCGGACCGTCTTCCTGTCGGGGAGCCGGATGCGCAGGGGCGCGAACCGTTCCCGTACGACCGTGCCGACCCCGTCCACCCCGCGCACCCGCTCGGTGATCTCCTGCGGGAACGGATGGAAGTTCCTGTTCTGCACGACGAAGTCGGAGCCGAGCTGCCGGTCGATCTGCTGGTCGAAGGACTTCGTCATCGACTCACCGGCCACGGACAGACCCGTGACCAGGGCGAGCCCGACCATCAGCGCGGCCGCCGTCGCCCCGGTGCGGCGAGGGTTGCGCAGCGCGTTGCGCTGGCTCATGCGGCCCACCGGCCCGAAGACCCGGGGAAAGGCGCCGCCGACGACCCGGATCACCGGCCGTACGAGCAGCGGACCCGCGACGACCATGGCCACCAGGGTGAGGACGAGCCCGAGCAGCAGCAGGGTGGACGCCCGCGCGGTCTCCGTGGCCTGCGCACAGCCCGCCAGCGCGGCCGTTCCGCCCGCCGCGAGCACCGACCCCACGATGGCGCGGATCCGCAACGGCCGTCCCACTTCCGCCACTTCGATGTCGGCGAGGGCCGCCATGGGGGAGACACGGGCCGCCCGCCGGGCGGGCAGATAGGCGGCGACGAAGGTCACGCCCACACCCACCGCGTACGCGGCCACCGGGGGCGCCCAGCCGATCACCATCTCGGCCGCGTCGAGGTTCATCCCGAGCAGACTCATCAGGGAGATCAGCCCGGCCGCGAGGCCGATCCCCGCGACCAGGCCCGAGGTGGAGCCGGCCAGGCCGAGCAGCAACGCCTCCGTGAGGACGGAGCGCCGTACCTGGCGGCGGTCGGCGCCCAGGGCACGCAGCAGCCCCAGTTCACGGGTGCGCTGAGCGATCAGCATGGAGAACGTGTTGACGATCAGGAACACGCCCACCAGCACGGCGATCCCGGCAAAACCCAGCATGACGTACTTGATCACGTCCAGAAAGCCGCCCAGCTCGGCGGCCTGGGACTCCGCGCGCTCGTCGCGCGTGGCCAGGTCGTAACCCGGGCCGAGCTCATCGGCGATGCGCTGCTTGAGCCGGGTGTCGGCGATCCCGGGCGAGGCTTCAGCCATGATCGCGGTGGCGGCCCCCGGCCTGCCCAGGAGCTTGGTCTGCGCGGTGGGGGTGTCCAGGGCGAGCAGCGCAGCGCCCGGGTTGGTCGTGGTGAAGGTCATGATGCCGACGACCGTCACCGGGAAGGTGCCGGGCCGCGCGACCACGCGGAGGCCGTCTCCGATCGCGATGCCTTCACGCTCGGCCGTATCGGCGTCCAGCAGCGCCTCACCCGGGCCGCGCGGAAGGTGGCCGCTCGTCAGATCGACAGGACTGCGCTCGGTGTCGTTCCAGTTGGTGGCGATGGTAGGCGCCCCGGTCGTCGGTCCGACCGGTTCGTTCCGCTCGTCGACCAGGGTGATGTTCTCCACCCGGACGTCGATCTGCGCGTCCGCGACCCCCGCCACCGCGGCGACGCGCCTGCGCAGCTCCGCGGGGAGCGTCTCCACCCGGCCCGAGGACAGCCCGCCGGCCTCGTCGAACTCCGATGGTGGCGCCACGGTCACATCGGCGGATGTCGAGGCGAAGAGCTGGTCGAAGGTGCGGTTGACGGTGTCGGAGAAGATGAGGCTTCCGGAGACGAACGCCACCGACAGCACGACAGCCAGCGCGGACAGCAGCAACCGGCCCTGGTGGGCGAAGAAGCTGCGCAGCGTCGCCCGGAGCACGCGCCGTCAACTCTTCCTGCTCGGGGCGCTCGTGGCGCTCGTGGCGATGGTGTCGAAGCGCTTCATCCGCTCGAGCACGGTCTCCGCCGTCGGCTGTGGCATGGCGTCGACGATCCGGCCGTCCGCCAGGAAGAGCACCAGGTCGGAGTGGGCCGCGGCCCCCGGGTCATGCGTCACCATCACCACGGTCTGGTCGAGCTCGTCCACCGCCTCCCGCAGAAAGCGCAGTACGTCCAGCCCTGAGCGCGAGTCGAGGTTGCCGGTCGGCTCGTCCGCGAAGATCAGCTCAGGCCGGGAGGCCAGCGCGCGGGCACAGGCGACGCGCTGCTGCTGGCCGCCCGACAGCTCGGCCGGCCGGTGCTTGAGCCGGTCGCCCAGGCCGAGGGTGCCGATCACCCGCTCCAGCCACTCGCGGTCCGGCTTGCGGCCCGCGATGTCCAGCGGCAGCGTGATGTTCTCCGCCGCACTGAGCGTCGGCAGCAGGTTGAACGACTGGAACATGAAGCCGATACGGTCCCGCCGCAGCCGGGTCAGCTCCCGCTCGTTCAGCCCGGTGATCTCGGTCTCGCCCAGCCACACCCGGCCCGCGGACACGGTGTCCAGACCGGCCAGGCAGTGCATCAGCGTGGACTTGCCGGACCCCGAGGGCCCCATGACCGCCGTGAAACGGCCGCGTCCGATGGCCACGTCCACCGCGTCCAGGGCGAGCACGGCGGTATCGCCCGAGCCGTACGCCTTGGTCAGCGCCGACGCGCGTGCGGCGATCTCCGCATCCTCCGCCACGCCGTATGCCGTATCTGCCGCAGGTGTGGACAAGGCCGCCTCCCCAGAAACCGGGATGTACCGACCGTACGCGCCTGAGCGTAGGCCCGCGGCGGCCGGAGCGGCATCCCCAGGGGATGGGCAGGGTTGTCCGCCCCCCGCGGACCGTAAGGACCACCGGGGGTTGCCCTTGCCGGAGCTAGCGGATGAGCGCTAGCTTGAGGAGGTGGCGAAGACACAGTTGAACGTTCGCGTGGACGAGACCACCGCCGAGACGGCGCGGCAGCGCGCCCTCCAGCGAGGGCTGAGCATGAACCGCTACATCGAGGAGCTCGTCCGCCGGGACGCGGGCGAGGTCGGCCATACCTTCGTGGAAGCCGCGGCCGACTTCATGAAGCAGTACGAGAACGTCTTCGCCGAGGAGTTCGGCGAGGATCACCGGACCCGCCAGAGCGCCCTCCCCGGAGACGACCCCCGCCCCTCCACGTGACCCTCCGCATCGACCTCGCCTGGCTTCTGATGATCGCCGAGCGCAACACGCCGGGCGACCCCCAGGTCACCGACTGGGGCGCCCTGGTCGCCGCTGTCAGCCGGCACGACGCCGAGATATTCGGTGTGCCCGTGTACGCCGAGCCCCACGACCGAGCGGCCGCCCTGCTGCAACTGCTGCTCCACGTACCTGCCCTGGAGCGGTCGAACGCCATGTTCGCCTCGGCCGTCGCCTACGCCTATCTCGTCGCCAGCGGACTCAAGGTCACCACCTCGCCCGAGCAGGTCCGGGACCTCGCCCGTCTGGTCAAGGACGGCACGGCCGACGTCCGGACGATCGCCGACGAACTGCGCACCTGGAGTGGTTAGGTCCTGGCTGCCGCCCGACCCCGGCCCACGGCTTCCGGGCGAGGCGGGCGGGGGCCGGGCCCGAAGAGGATGCGCAGAGGGGCGGGCCGAAGCGCGGGTCCCGGAGTCAGGCAGGGCGCCTGGCAACGCCCAGGACATGGGAGGACGTCGGCAGGGCCGGGCCTCCCTCGGGGACCCGCAGCCGCCGGAGGCGGGCCATCTCGAACCCCGCCGCCCGTACCGCCGCGAGCGTGTCCCGGCCCGTGTGGCAGCCACCGAACAGCAGGGGCCATACGGTGCGGTCCAGCGCCTGCTGTGTCATCGCCATGGCCCGGCTCTCCGACCGGCCGTGTTCGAAGAAGCGCAGCTCGCCGCCCGGCCGCAGCACACGGTGGATCTCCCGGAGAGCACGCGGCAGATCACGCACACTGCACAGGACGAGTGAGGCGACCGCCGCGTCGAACGCCTCGCTCTTCACGGGCAACGCCTCGGCAGCGCCCGGTACGACATCCACCGGCACGTCGGAACGCAGGGCCGCCGAGGAGGCCAGCCGCCGCAGATGCCGTTCCGGCTCGATGGCCACCACCTCGGAGACGGTGCCGGGATAGTGCTGGAAGTTCAGACCGTTCCCCGCACCGATCTCGATCACCCGTCCCGAGAGCCCGGAGAGCAACTCCTCCCGGTGCGCGGCGACCCCGGCCTTCTCCTCGGCGACCACGCTGAGCCGGGCGTAGAAGCGGGCGAACAGCGGGTGATGTACGGCATCTCGCGGAGCCTTGCTGCTGCGCAGGGCCATGAGAGGTCCCTTCCGCCGGCGGAGTGCGGTCATCCGGAATTGTCCCACCGCGGGGACGGCCTGCACCGTGCCGCGGGAGTGCAGAGAGACCCGGGCCACCGGACCCGGGCCACCGGCCCGCAGCGCGCCGCCGCGCCGACCGGAGCCCATGCGGTCCGGCGGCCCGGCGGAGGCGTTCCGTGCCGGTCGGACCCAGGTGCCACGCCGGACAAGGGTTGGACCGCTCGCCGCCCCGCCACGGCTTTCACCGGCTACCGCTGGGCGGGGCCCCCGGCATGAGGCCGGGGGAGCCCCCCAGCCGCGTTGCCCGAGCGGCCGAGCAGGCCCTCTGGCCTCCCGGCATGGGAGACCCCGGAGAGGCCGGTCCGGCGGCGGACCGCACCAAGTCACCTCGCCACCGGGCAGACCTTGGCCGGACCTCCACCGACGCGGCACTATCCCGCCGACGCCTCGCCCGCCCGCATCCCTGCCGTGAACGCTTCCGCGCACCACGTTCCGCCCAGCTCGGGAGCCAGCCAACCTGCCGCCTCCGCACGGAAGTCCGCGGGTTCCAGCGCCGCCGCGCCCTGCGGAACCGCCCCGAGCAGCGGAGCGTCCGCCGCTTCAGGGAGGTCGGCCAGATTGCACCGGGCGGCCAGGTCCGGATCCGCGGGCCAGCTGCCGACGACCACCCCGGCGCACGCCAACTGCCGTGCGCGCAACGCCTCCGCGGTCAGCGCCGTCGCGTTCAGCGTGCCGAGCCCCGCCGGGGTGACCACCATGACCGGAGCGTCCAGCAGCCGCGCGGCGTCCGCAAGGGTGGCGCCCGTCTCGTCGAAGCGTACGAGTAGCCCTCCGGCCCCCTCGACCAGTACGAGGTCGTGTTCGGCTGCCAGTTTCTCCGCCGCCCAGGCCACATCCTGGGGGCGCACCGGCGGAAGTCCGGCCCGCCGGGCGGCGGTCGCCGGGGCCAAGGGCTCGGGGAAGCGCGCCAGTTCGGTGGCGGTGACGGGCCCGGCGAGCCGTACGACCTCCGCGGCATCGCCCGGCTCGCCCGGCGCGACTCCGGTCTGCGCGGGCTTGAGCACGGCGACGGACCGGCCGCTCGCCAGAGCGACGGCGGCCACCGCGGCGGTCGTCACCGTCTTCCCGATCTCCGTGCCCGTCCCTGTGACGATCATTACTGCCATGTCTCTCCCTTCACCTTCCGGCCGCCCGCGGCCGGCGCACCGGGCGCTCGTCCCCGGCCGTTCCGTGCCGGTACGCGCCGACGCCCGCCCCGGCCCGGGACGTCGGGCCGACCCGCGGCTTTCGGCCTGGGCCGGGCGGGTTTCAGGCCGCGCCCGGTGCCACGGCTTACGGCCGTCTGCGGCCGACACCGTCCGCGCGTAGGCGCAGCCTCCGGCTCCCGTGCACCGACGTCGGCTCCCGCGCTCGGAGCAAGCCATGGCTCCCGCGCCCGGCGCCCACAGCCGGTGCGCCCACGGCCGACCGTCAGCCCGCAGCGGCGGCCGCACGGACCGCGGCGCCGATCCGTGCCACGTCCTCGTCTCCCGTGATGTACGGCGGCATGGTGTAGATGAGGTCGCGGAACGGCCGCAGCCACACCCCTTCACGCACCGCCGCCCGCGTCGCCGCCGCCATGTCGACCTCGTGGTCGAGCTGGATCACGCCGATCGCGCCCAGCACCCGTACGTCCCGGACTCCCGGCAGGTCCTCGGCCGCGGCCAGCCCCTCCCGCAGCCCGGCCTCGATCCGCTTCACCTCGCCGGGCCAGTCCTGGGAGAGCAGCAGCTCGATCGAGGCCTCCGCGATCGCCGCGGCGAGCGGATTGGCCATGAAGGTCGGCCCGTGGGCCAGCACCGGAACCTCTCCGCGCGAGATGCCCTCCGCCACCCGTGCGGTGCAGAGCGTGGCCCCCATCGTGAGATAGCCGCCGGTCAGAGCCTTCCCCACGCACATCACATCGGGCGAGATGCCCGCGTGACCGGCGGCGAACAGTGCGCCCGTCCGACCGAAACCGGTGGCGATCTCGTCGAGGACCAGCAGCACTCCATGCTCGTCACAGGCCTCGCGCAGCACCCGCAGATACCCCGGTGAGTGGAAGCGCATGCCGCCGGCGCCCTGCACCACCGGCTCCACGATCACGGCCGCCAGCTCGTCGGCATGGCGCCCGATCACCTCGCGCAGATGGCGTACGTACGCCTCGTCGGGTTCCGTGTCGAAGCCCGGCGGCGGGGCGTCGGCGAAGACCTGCCGCGGCAGCACGCCCGACCACAGATGGTGCATCCCGCCGTCCGGGTCGCACACCGCCATCGGCTGCCAGGTGTCGCCGTGGTACCCCCGGCGCCAGGTCATCAGCCGCCGCTTGTCCGGACGGCCCACCGACCGCCAGTACTGCAGGCACATCTTCACCGCGACCTCGACCGACACCGAACCGGAGTCGGTGAGGAAGACATGCCGCAGCGGCTCGGGGGTGATCTCCACCAGCCGGGCGGCGAGCCGGACGGCGGGCTCATGCGTGAGACCGCCGAACATCACATGGCTCATCCGCTCCAGCTGGGAGTGCGCGGCCTCGTTGAGCACCGGGTGGTTGTAGCCGTGGATCGCCGACCACCACGACGACATGCCGTCGACGAGCTCGGTACGGCCTTCCGCCGGTTCGGCCAGCCGCAGCCGGACCCCGGCCGCGGACTCCACGACCAGCGGCTCCTGCCGCCCCGGCATCGGACCGTACGGGTGCCAGACGTGCTGCCGGTCCAGCTGGAGCAGCTCCTGGGTGGTCAGCCGCTCAGGCATTGGGCGCCAGGTCGGTTCCTGCGCCGCGTCGCCGCACCGCGACGAGGTCCGTACGGGCCTCGCCCGCCGCGCTCCGCGCCGGAACGGCTTCGGCATCCGCACTCCGTGCGGGGACGGCCTCGGCGTCCGCCCCGCCGTCTGCGCTGTCTCCGCAGGGTCCGCAGCCTCCGCCGCCGTGCGAGCCGCAGCCCGCTCCGGCCGCGGCCAGGGCGTCCGCGCGGTGCTCGGGCAGCGTCGTCGTACCGGTGCCCTCCACCTCGAAGCCCGCGTCGGCGATCATGTCCAGGTCGGCCTTGCCCGCCTGGCCCTCGCTCGTCAGGTAGTCGCCCAGGAAGATCGAGTTGGCCAGGTGCAGGGCGAGCGGCTGCAACGACCGCAGATGCACCTCACGGCCGCCGGCCAGCCGTACCTCCACATCCGGGCATACGAACCGCACCATCGCCAGGATGCGCAGCGCACGCTGCGGGGTGAGGTTCCACTCCTTGCCCAGCGGCGTGCCCTCGAAGGGGATCAGGAAGTTGACCGGCACCGAGTCCGGGTCCAGCTCCCGCAGCGAGAAGACGACATCCACCAGGTCCTCGTCCGACTCGCCCATGCCGGCGATCAGCCCGGAGCAGGCGGACAGCCCGGCGGCCTGCGCCTGCTGCACGGTCGACACCCGGTCGGCGTAGGTATGTGTGGTGGTGATGTCCCCGTATGTGGCTTCCGAGGTGTTGAGGTTGTGGTTGTACGCGTCCGCGCCCGCCGCGCGCAGCCGCTCCGCCTGTCCGTCGTTGAGCAGCCCGAGGCAGGCACACACCTCGACGTTCTCGTTCTGCTCCTTGATCGCCTCAATGGTCTGCGAGACCCGGTCCACGTCCCGGTCGGTCGGCCCGCGCCCACTCGCCACCAGGCACACCCGCTTCGCGCCACCGGCCACGCCGGCGCCCGCCGCCGCGGCGGCCTCGTCGGGCTTCAGCCAGGTGTACTTCAGGATCTCGGCCTTCGAGCCGAGCCGCTGAGAGCAGTACGAGCAGTCCTCGGGGCACAGTCCGGACTTGAGATTGACCAGGTAGTTGAGCTTCACCCGCCGGCCGAACCACTGGCGGCGCACCTTGCCGGCCGCGGCCACCACGTCGAGCAGGTCGTCGTCCGACGTGGCCAGTACGGCGAGAGCCTCGTCCCGGGTGGGCAGCTCGCGTCGCAGCCCCTTGTCCACCAGCGTCTTCAGCAGATCCATGGCGCAGATCCTTGCCTACGGCACCGCTCCTGGCCAAGGAGAGATTGCACAACACCGGCCGTTCGAGGTGTGTGTATTGCCACACCCTGACCATGGCGTCCCACGACTACGGTCTGGGCAGACCCTACAGAGGCGAGGAAGGCCCATGTCCCAGGACCCGTTCGACTGGATCGATGAGCAGGCGCGGGCGCGCCGCCGCGCCGGGCTCGTCCGCGCGTTGCGCCCGCGTCCGGCCGACTCCGGGCTTCTCGACCTGGCGAGCAATGACTATCTGGGGCTGGCCGGCCACCCGGAGGTCACGGAGGCCGCCGCCGAGGCGGCCATGGTCTGGGGTGCGGGCGCCACCGGATCCCGCCTGGTCACCGGCAGCACCGAGCTGCACGCGGAACTCGAGGACACCCTCGCCCGCTTCTGCGGCTTCGAGGCCGCCCTTGTCTTCTCCTCCGGCTACGCCGCCAACCTCGCCGCGGTCACCGCGCTCAGCGGCTGCGGCACGCTCGTGGTCTCCGACGCGGGCAATCACGCCTCGCTCATCGACGGCTGCCGGCTTTCCCGGGCGGAGACCGTCGTCGTGCCGCACGCCGACCCCGAAGCCGTGCGCAAGACGCTCGACGCGCACGCAGGTGCCCGTGCCCTCACGGTCACCGACTCGGTCTTCTCGGTCGACGGGGACGCCGCCCCGCTGGCCGGGCTGTCCGCGGCCTGCCGCGCGCACGGCGCGGCTCTTCTCATCGACGACGCACACGGGCTGGGCGTCCTCGGTGACGGCGGGCGCGGCGCCCCCCACGCGGCGGGGCTCGCCGGTGCCGCGGACACGGTCGCCACGGTCACCCTGTCCAAGTCCCTCGGCAGCCAGGGCGGCGCGGTCCTCGGCCCGGCGCGGGTGATCGAGCATCTGGTGAACACGGCCCGGACGTTCATCTTCGACACCGGTCTCGCTCCGGCCGCGGCCGGAGCCGCCCTGGCGAGCCTGCGGCTGCTGGCCCGCACACCGGAGCGTGCGGCGCGGGCCCGTACCGTCGCCGGAACACTGCACCGGCAGCTGACGGCGGCCGGGCTCGCGGCGGTCCGGCCGGACGCCTCCGTGGTCTCCGTACGCGCCCCCGGCCCGGATGAAGCTCTGCGCTGGGCGGCCGACTGCCGGTCCGCCGGGCTGGTGGTGGGGTGCTTCCGGCCGCCGTCCGTGCCCGACGGCATCTCGCGGCTGCGGCTGACGGCCCGGGCGGACCTGACGGATCAGCAGGTCGCCGAGGCGGTCGGGGTGATCGTCGCGACGGCCCCCCAGGGCGTGACCGCTGCCTGACCCCTCAAGGCTCCTGCCGCGGACGACCGATCCGAGGATTTCGAGGATTTCGAAGACTTCGACGCATTCGAGGAATGCGGTCGGGACCGTTGTTGAGCGAGCGCTGCCCAAATACGCTCTGTCGTCGCAGAGTTCACCGCTTCGAGCGACAGAATTCCGTACATCTCGGGGGATCACCCCCGACACCGCGGCATCGGTGGCACTCTGGCGCGAAGCGACCGTCCGAAGCCGGCTTCGACCTTGTCTCGCAACGCGTCGGAGCCCGGACGGTGGGAAAGGGACAGCGTTGCCATGGCAGACCACCAGGAAGCATCCGTCACCTTGCCGAGCGAACCGGCCTCGGTCGTCACGGCGCGACGATACGTCACCGACGTCCTCGCCGAATGGGGCCTGCCGGAGGGAGCCGAGGCGGCCGACACCGTACGGCTCATCGTCTCCGAGCTCGCCACCAACGCCGTGCAGCACACCTTCGGCCAGTCGCCCACTTTTACCGTGGACGTCCATCTGGAGCGCCACGAGCAGTTGAGGATCGGCGTCACTGACAGCTACCCGCGCTGGCCGCAGCGGCTGCCGGCCGCGGTGCAGCAGGACAACGGTCGCGGCCTGGTCATCATTCGGTGGCTCACCGCGGAGTCCGGCGGCAAACTCTCCATCACACCGACCGTGGAGGGCGGCAAGACCGTGTGGATCGCGCTGCCGTGGACGGCACCCGAGATCTGACCGAGCTCTTGTGGTGCCTCCCCCGGCGCCGCTCAGGGTTGCCTGACCGCCCATCAGCCCGGGCGGTCACCGTTCGACGGCACTGCCTTCCCCCGGGTTGCTCGGCCCGTTCCGGCCACCACGATGACCCGGTCGGCCTCGTCCGTACGGTCATGGGCCCGCGGTCGCGGCACCTCGGCGTCGGTACGGTCGTGGGCCCTGGTCCGCGGCGCCGAGTCGTGCGTCCGGAGTGTCGCCGGCTCAGCCGACGCGTCCGTAGGTGACGTTACCGGTCCAGATCGTCTCCAGCCGCACCTGCCTCCCGGGCTTGGGGGAGTGCCAGATCTTGTTGTCGCCGGCGTAGATGCCGACGTGGTTGACGCCGCTGGGGGAGTGGAAGAACACCAGGTCACCACGGCGTCGTTGGGAAGCGGGGATGTGCCGTGTCTCGTTGTACTGGCCTCGGCCGTGCGGGGCAGCTGCTTCCCCGCCCGCCTGAACGAGTACTGCGTCAGACCGGAGCAGTCGAAGGTGTTCGGGCCTTCGGCGCCGTACACATAGGGCGCCCCTTCCTTGGAGGCGGCCACTCGCAGCGCCCTCGTACCCGGAGTCGGCGCCGGGTTCTCGGGGCGGGGTTCGGGCTCCCTCGGCCGGGGCGGCTTCGCCGGTGCCGGCTTCTTCGGACGGGGTTTCACCGGCTCGGCCCTGGGCGGATCCGTCTCGGGGGCTTCGCCCTTGGGCGGTTCGTCCTTGGGCGTCTGCGGCGCGGGCGGTTCGGTGCCCGGCGCCAGTGCCTCGACGGGGGGCGGGGCCGTGCCCGGTCCGGCCTCCTGCGCGGGGGGCGGTCCGGCCTCCTGCGCCGGGGGCGGCGCGGCGTCCGTCGGCGGTGCCTCCAGGAGGGGCGGCCGGTTGACCCGTACCTCGCCCTCCACCGGAAGCGGTTCGGTAGCGGGCAGCGTGGCCTCGGCAAGAGGCGGGGAATCGGGCGCCGTCCCCTGGCCCTCCGGGACTCCGGGGCTGGGCGTCACCCCCTCGACGTGGGCACTCTCGGGGGCCGGCGGTGGCGCCGCCTGTGCCTCCGTGGTGACGCCGGGGCCCAGGAGGGTTCCCCCGACAGCGGCGAGCGTGAGCGCCGAGGCGGTACCGGCGCGGGAGAGAAGGGACGGGATGCGGTTGCGTGCGGCCATGGGTGACCCTTCGTCAGCCGCCTGTGAAGGATGGCCTGTCGGGTTCGGGCAGGCGAAGTTGCCCGGCCGCGGCAGCGGCTTCACCCCAGGAGCGGACCGGTCGTTCACGGTCCGCTCCGGACTGCTTGGGTCCTCCACTCCTGCCGAAGCACTTCCTGTTGGCCCGTCATCCGGAACGGCGGCAGGACTCGGCGTCCGCCCGGACCGCCCCGCCGCGGCGGCGGGGGCTTGTCGTCCCAGGATGGTCTCCACCACTGCCGCGGATTCCCTGCTGACGCGACCTTATGTGATGTTCATCACGTAAGTGTCATTCGAGTGGCGATGGTCGTTTTCTTCCTCTGCTTCCCGGCAGGTGACCCTCCGTCAGCAGTGGATACGGCGATCTGCACCGGTCGCGACCCCGCGCAAGTCGATCAATGCGACGGTCCGCTCCGAGGTCCATCGATTGAGCGAGTCCGTTCGGAGGCAAACCCCTGCCGGATCGCGCCCCGTGTGCTCAGTCGGAGGGTTCGGGCGGCACGGTGACCCGCCCCGCACGCCGTTCACCGTCCAGGACGCGCAGTGCCCTCGCCAGGGTCCCGGCGTGCACCTGAGCCTCGCCCCGCTCATGCATGACCGCCAGCGCGTCGCGCAGTGCGGCCGCCTTGCCGACCAGGGCCTGGGCGGCGCGCAGCCCCCCGTACGTATCGGTGGCGCGGGCCGGATTGATCCGCCCCATGAGGTCGAGCGCCTCCAGGTAACGGTCCACCAGATCGCTCTCGGCCCGGGTCAGGGCGGGCAGCGGGGGCAGTTCGGGAGGGAGCACCGCGATCACCTCGCGCCGTACGGAGTGCCGGCCTGCCTGCGGCCATGGATGATCCGGTCGGCAAGCCCATAGGCCACTGCCTCCCCGGCCCCGAAGATCGTGTCGCGTTCGATGTCGGCGGAGATCCGGGCGTGTGGCTGCCCGGTGTGCCGCACGAGCGTCTCCTCGAGCAGCGCGCGCAGCCGCATCAGCTCCCTGGCCTGGATCTCCAGCTCCGAGGCCTGCCCCTGGACGGGCTCGGAGAGCGACGGCTGGTGGATGAGGATCCGCGAGCGGGAGAGCATCAGCCGCTTGCCCGGGGCACCCGCGGCGAAGAGCGCAGCGGCGGACGATGCGGCCTGCCCCATGCACACGGTCTCGACATCGCAGCTGATGTACTGCATCGCGTCGTAGATCGCCGTCATCGCGGTCAGCGACCCGCCGGGGGAGTTGATGTAGAGCGAGATGTCGCGGTCCGGCGCGGCGTACTCCAGATGCAGCAGTTGCGCCATCACGTCATTGGCCGCGGTGTCGTCGATCCGCGTGCCGAGGAAGACGATGCGCTCCTCGAGCAGCATCGAGTACGGATCCATCGTGCGGATCCCGGAACGTGTGCGTTCCGTGAACTCCGGCAGGACGTGGCGGGCGGTCGGACGATCCATCACTGCACCTCTCTGCTGCGCTCCGGCAGGGGTGACGCCCTGGAGAAAAAATGTACAGGACGTACATCCCGTTATGATGGGAGCATGGCTTACGAGATTCCGGTGACGCAAGCCCGTGCCGAGCTGGCAGACCTGATCAACCGCGTCGTATACGGCGGCGAGCGGGTCGTCGTGACGCGCCACGGGAAGCCTCTCGTGGCGCTGGTTTCGGCGGCTGACCTGCAACAACTCGAGCAGGCGGAGGCGCCGTCCGAGGAGCGGGTGATCAGTACGGTCTCCGTCGTGCGCCCCGGTGCGTCCGCTCCCGGCGAACGGCGCCGCTTCGGCATCGCCGCGGAGCACCGCGATCCGGACGCCGACGACCACCGCCGGGACCGCTGAGGCCCTCCCCGGGGCGCGAACGGGGGGCGTGACGGCCCACGACGGCAGCTGACCACCGGCCGTGTCGCCCGCGGTCTGCCGCCGCCACGGGGAGGCCTTGAAGACCGGACTTCGGCGGCATCGGGCCACTGCCGGGTGAATCCACGGCCGATGTCGGGGAATCCCGCCAGTTAACGTCGCCGAAACGCCGCCGAACTAGCCTGCCGCAACAGGCCCGGAACGGCCGTAGCCGCAGGTCGGTGTCGTGGGATGCCACTGCCGGGCTGTGTGATACGCCTGTTGCGCGACGCGTCGGCGCCCGCACCCGGCCCGCCGTCCGGACAGCTCCCCGCCCCGGGTGGCGGGAGTGTCGACGAGTGTGAGGTGGGAAACGTGCAACTGACCCCGCACGAGCAGGAGCGGCTGCTCATCCACGTGGCGGCCGATGTGGCCGAGAAACGCAGGGCACGCGGAGTACGGCTGAACCACCCCGAGGCGATCGCGATCATCACCGCACACATCCTCGAAGGCGCCCGCGACGGCCGCACCGTCGCCGAACTCATGTCCTCCGGACGCAAGGTGCTCACCCGCGACGAGGTCATGGACGGCATTCCCTAGATGATCCACGACGTGCAGGTCGAGGCGACCTTCCCGGACGGCACCAAGCTCGTCACCGTCCACGAACCGATCTGCTGACGGGAGCGTGCGCATGATCCCCGGAGAGGTGCTGTACGCGGACGGGCCGGTGGCCCTGAACTCGGGCCGTCCCGTCACCCGTATCACTGTCCTCAACGCGGCCGACCGTCCCGTGCAGGTCGGTTCCCACTACCACTTCGCCGAAGCCAACCCCGGTCTCCGCTTCGACCGCGGTGCGGCCCGCGGGCTGCGGCTCAACATCGCTGCCGGCACCGCCGTCCGCTTCGAACCGGGCATCCCCGTCGAAGTCGAACTCGTGCCGATCGCCGGGCGGCGGGTCGTCCCCGGACTGCGCGGCGAGACCGGCGGCGCGCTGTGAGCGGCCGTACGACCACGCCGACGCCCGGAACGACCGGCAGCCGCGTGCGCGGCGGAGCGAGCACAGAGGTGCACCATGGCTGAACTGTCCCGCGCCGCGTACGCCGACCTCTTCGGCCCCACCGCCGGGGACCGCATCCGGCTCGCCGACACCGCTCTCCTCGTGGAGATCGAGCGGGACCTCGCGGGCGGCCCCGGAGCCGCGGGTGAGGAAGCCGTCTTCGGCGGCGGCAAGGTGATCCGCGAGTCCATGGGCCAGGCACGGACGACGCGTGCCGAAGGGGCCGCCGACACGGTCATCACCGGAGCCGTCGTCCTCGACCACTGGGGTGTCGTCAAGGCCGACATCGGTATCCGGGACGGCCGGATCACCGGTATCGGGAAGGCCGGGAACCCGGACACCATGGACGGGGTCCACCCCGACCTCGTCATCGGGCCCGAGACCGAGGTCATCGCCGGGAACGGCAAGATCGTCACCGCGGGCGCGATCGACGCGCACGTCCACTTCATCTGTCCACAGATCGTCGACGAGGCGCTGGCCTCCGGCATCACCACGCTCGTCGGCGGCGGCACCGGACCCGCCGAGGGCACCAAGGCGACGACCATCACCCCCGGGCCCTGGCACACGGCCCGGATGTTCGAGGCGCTGGAGACGTATCCGGTCAACATCGGGCTGTTGGGCAAGGGCAACACCATGTCCCGGGACGCGATGCACAGCCAGTTGCGCGGCGGCGCGCTCGGATTCAAGATCCATGAGGACTGGGGGGCGACCCCCGCCGTCATCGACGCCTGCCTGGGGGTGTGCGAGGAGACGGGCGCCCAGCTCGCCGTTCACACCGACACCCTCAACGAGGCGGGTTTCGTCGGCGACACCCTCGCGGCCATCGCGGGCCGTTCCATCCACGCGTACCACACCGAGGGCGCGGGCGGCGGGCATGCACCGGACATCATCACCGTGGTCTCCGAGCCCAATGTGCTGCCCAGCTCCACGAATCCGACCCGCCCCCACACCGTCAACACCGTCGAGGAGCACCTCGACATGCTGATGGTCTGTCACCATCTCAACCCCGCGGTGCCCGAGGACCTCGCCTTCGCCGAGTCCCGGATCCGGCCCAGCACCATCGCCGCCGAGGACGTCCTGCACGACCTGGGCGCCATCTCGATCATCTCGTCCGACTCCCAGGCCATGGGGCGCGTGGGAGAGGTCGTGCTGCGCACCTGGCAGACCGCCCATGTGATGAAGAAGCGGCGGGGAGCGCTGCCCGGTGACGGCCGCGCCGACAACCTGCGTGCCCGCCGGTACGTGGCCAAATACACCATCAACCCGGCCATTGCGCAGGGCCTGGACCACGAGGTCGGTTCGGTGGAGACCGGGAAACTGGCCGACCTGGTGCTGTGGGACCCGGCATTCTTCGGCGTCAAGCCGCAACTCGTCATCAAGGGTGGACAGATCGCCTACGCGCAGATGGGCGACGCCAACGCGTCCATCCCCACGCCCCAGCCGGTCATGCCCCGCCCGATGTTCGGCGCGACAGGCCGGGCACCGGCGGCCAACTCCCTCAACTTCGTCGCCCCCGCGGCGATCGAGGACGACCTGCCCGAGCGGCTGGGTCTCGGCAAGCGGTTCGTGGCGATCCGCAGTACGCGCAGTGTCGGGAAGGCCGATATGCGCGAGAACGACGCCCGCCCGGATGTCGTGGTCGACCCGGACACCTTCACGGTCACGGTCGACGGTACCCCGGTCGACCCGGCCCCGGCCGAGGAACTGCCCATGGCCCAGCGGTACTTCCTCTTCTGACGGGCGGCCCGGCACGATGAGCACCTCCACCACGGACCCGACCCCGGCGGGTGCCGCCGCGGTGTCCGACCCTGGGGCGGCCGGTGCCCCGACTGCCCGTCCCGCGGCCCGCGCCGCGCTGCTCGTCCTCGCCGACGGCCGCTTCCCGGCGGGCGGGCACGCCCACTCCGGCGGAGCCGAAGCCGCCGTCGACGCGGGCCGGATCCATGACGCCGGCAGCCTCGCCGACTTCTGCCGGGGACGGCTGCACACCGCGGGACTCGTAGCCGCCGGTCTCGCTGCCGCGGCGGCCGCCGGCGCGGACCCCCTGCGGCTGGACGAGGCCGCCGACGCCCGCACTCCCGCCCCCGCACTCCGTGCCACCGCGCGCCGCCTGGGGCGTCAGATGATGCGCGCGGCCCGGGCCACCTGGCCGTCACCCGAGCTCGAGGCGCTGGCCGCCGCGCGGCCGCGCGGTGCGCACCAGCCCGTCGTCCTGGGCCTCGCCGTACGCGCTGCCGGCCTGAGTCCGCTCGACGCCGCGCACACCGCCGCGTACGAGTCGGTGAGCGGCCCCGCCACCGCCGCGGTGCGCCTGCTCAGCCTCGACCCCTTCCACGCCACGGCGGTCCTCGCCCGGCTGGCTCCGGCCGTCGACGCGGTGGCGCAGCAGGCGGCCGACGCCGCCCCCCGTGCGGTCCACGACGGCGTCGACGCCCTGCCCGCGGCCTCCGCCCCGCTGCTCGACATCGCCGCCGAACGGCATGCCGCCTGGCCCGTACGACTCTTCGCCTCGTAACCCCGAAACACCGGAGCCGTCATGCACCTCGACCACGCGGAAACCTATCCCCAGCGGCACACCTACAGCGCTCCGGCCACCCAGCGGCCCGACGGTACGCGCCGTGCCCTGCGCATCGGCCTCGGCGGCCCCGTCGGCTCCGGCAAGACCGCCACGGTCGCCGCTCTGTGCCGTGCGCTGCGCGACGAGCTGTCCATCGCCGTCGTCACCAACGACATCTACACCCGTGAGGACGCCGCGTTCCTGCTGCGCAACGCCGTTCTGCCGCCCGAGCGCATCACCGCCGTCGAGACCGGCGCCTGCCCGCACACCGCGATCCGCGACGACATCTCCGCCAACCTCGAAGCCGTCGAGGAGCTCGAGGACACCGTCGGCCGGTCGGGCGGGCTCGACATCGTCTTCATCGAGTCCGGCGGCGACAACCTCACCGCCACCTTCTCCAAAGGGCTCGTGGACGCCCAGGTCTTCGTCATCGACGTCGCGGGCGGCGACGACATTCCGCGCAAGGGAGGGCCGGGCGTCACCACCGCCGACCTGCTGGTGATCAACAAGACCGATCTGGCCCCCTACGTCGGCTCCGACCTGGAGCGCATGGCCCGGGACGCCGAGGCCCAGCGCGGCACCCTCCCCGTCGCCTTCACCTCCCTCGCCACCGAGGGCGGCGTCAAACCGGTCGCGGACTGGGTGCGCGCACAGCTCGTCGCCTGGACCGCGGAACCGGTGTGAACACCGCGACCGTACGGGCCACGGCCCGGATCACCGCCGTCCCCGACGGCCGCGGCGGCACCTCCCTCCCCGTCCTCGACGGGGACGGCCCGCTCGCCCTGCGCCGCGTCCGGGCGCGCGGAGCCGAGGCCCGCGTCTGTGTGATCGGGGCCATGAGCGCACCGCTGGGCGGCGACCGGATCCGTCTCGAGGTGACCGTGGAACCCGGTGCCGTACTGCAGGTGACCGCCGCCGCGGCGACGGTCGCCCTCCCGGGCCGGACCGGGGGAGCCGCGACGTACGACGTCGATCTGCGGGTGGGAGAGGGGGGCGAACTCCGCTGGCTCCCCGAACCGTTGATCTCCGCCCAGGGCAGCGACCTCCGCCTCACCACCGAGGTCCGGCTCGCCCCCTCCGCCCGGCTCGTCCTGCGTGAGGAGCAGGTCCTCGGCCGTGCGGGCGAGCACCCGGGACGGCTCACCAGCCGCCTGAAGGTCCGCAGCGGAGACCGGTTGCTCCTCGACCAGGAGACGGCGTACGGGCCCGGAGCGCCGGGCTGGGCCGGCCCGGCCGTCCTGGACACCCACCGTACGGCCGGTCAACTCCTCGTCGTCGACCCGCTGTTCGCGGATCACCCGCAGGAGGCGCGCCTGCTCGGCGACGGTGCGTCCGAGGGCGAAGCCGTCCTCGCCCCGCTGGCCGGGCCCGGGGTGCTCGCCACCGCCGTCGCCCCGGACGCCCTGGGCCTGCGCCGGCTCCTGGACGCCGCCGCTGCCGCCTGTGGGACTGATGTCCCGGGCCGCCGGGAGTGACGCCTGACGCCGACGCTCCCGCGACTGCGACAGCCCCCTGACTGACGGGACCCCAACTGCCGTACGTCTACGGCACGTTCACGCCCGGCGACGGTGACATTGCGATAATCGCCCCGCGGACGGGAAGTTGAGGTCTTGGTAAAGAAACCGCCGCACGATCTATCGCAGCGGTGGCCCGAGACGAAAGGATCCCCCTGCAAGCTCTGTGATCACCGCCGCCACAAGTGGCGTACCAAGCAGGGGGAAACATCGTGAGACGCACAGCGGTGCTCGGCTCCGCCGGCACTCTGATAGCGGGATCGCTGCTCGCCGGGGGCGTGCTCGCCCCGAGTGCGAGCGCGGACGGGAAAGACAGCGGGGGCGGCGCCGAGGCGCGCGGTGTCCGGATCGCCGCGGCTCTCGCCGCCGCAACGGGCATCGACTGGAAGGACTGTCCGGCCGACTGGAGCCTTCCCAAGCCCATTCAGTGCGGATATGTCACCGTCCCCGTCGACTACGCCAAGCCACACGGCCGCACCATCAAGATCGCGGTGGACCGTATCGCCAACACCGGCACGGCCGGTGAGCGCCAGGGGGCCCTGCTCTACAACCCGGGTGGGCCGGGTGGTTCCGGAATGCGGTTCCCGCTCCGGGTCGCCAATAAGAGCCCGCTGTGGACCAAGACGTCCAAAGCGTACGACTTCGTGGGTTTCGACCCGCGCGGCGTCGGCCGCTCCGCGGCCATCTCCTGTGCGGACCCGCAGGAGTTCGTCAAGGCGCCCAAGCTCGACCCGGTGCCCGACAGCGAGGCCGACAAGCGCGTCCAGCGCAAGCTGGCCAGGGAGTACGCGGACGGCTGCAAGGACCGCAGCGGGGCCATGCTGCCGCATATGACCACACCGAACACCGCACGCGACCTGGATGTCATCCGGGCCGCGCTCGGCGAGAAGAAGCTCAACTTCCTCGGCGTCTCCTACGGCACCTACCTGGGCGGGGTGTACGCCACGCTCTTCCCGGGCCATGTCCGCCGCATGATCGTGGACAGTGTGGTCAACCCCTCCCGGGAGAAGATCTGGTACCAGGCCAACCTGGACCAGGACGTGGCCTTCGAGACGCGCTGGAACGACTGGAAGGCGTGGGTCGCCAGGAACGACGCCGCCTACCACCTCGGCGACACCCCGCAGAAGGTCCAGGAGCAGTGGGACACGCTGCGGGCCGATGCGAAGAAGAGCCCGATCGGCGGGGTCGTCGGCCCGGCCGAGCTCCTCGGCTTCTTCCAGAGCGCGCCGTACTACGACTCGGCGTGGACCGAGGTCGCCGGAGTGTGGAGCAAGTACCTCGCCGGTGACGAGCAGGCGCTCGTCGACGCCGCCGGCCCTGACCTGTCCGACACCGCCGGCAACGCCGCCCTGGAGAACGGCAACGCCGTCTACACCGCGGTGGAGTGCGCCGACGCCAAGTGGCCGACGAGCTGGCGGAAGTGGGACCGGGACAACACCCGGCTCCACCGGGACTATCCGTTCCTCACCTGGTCCAACGCCTGGCTGAACCTGCCCTGTGCCACCTGGGGCGCCCCGCAGGGGACCCCGCTGGAGGTGGGCGCCGGGAAGAGCCTGCCGAAGGTTCTCATCGTCCAGTCCACCCGTGACGCCGCAACTCCGTACGAGGGCGCCGTCGAGCTGCACCAGCGGCTCGAGGGATCGCGCCTGATCACGGAGAGGGGCGCCGGTTCCCATGGCGTCACCGGACTGGTCAACCCCTGTGTCAACGACCGGGTGGACGCCTATCTGCTCAAGGGCACGGTGGACCGGCGCGATGTGACGTGCGAGCCGCACGCCACGCCGAAGCCCGCCGAGGCCGCCGCTGCCAGGAAGGCGGCAGCGGACCTGCCCGCCGTGCACTGACCCGTACCGCCGGTACGCGACGAGGGGACGGCCCGACCACAGGCCATCCCCTCGTCGCGTCCGCGCGTACGCTTCATGCTCAGTCGCGTCCGTCCGTACGCCTCGTGCCGCATGCCGTGCCGTGTCCGCGCACGGGCCTTGCGCCGGCTGATCCACCTCAGTTCAGGACCCGGTGCCTGCGTCGCTCCGCCAGCTCGGCCTTGACGTCCGTGGCGTACCGGTCGACGTACTCCTGCCCGGACAGCCGCAGGATCTCGTACATGATCTCGTCGGTGACCGCTCTGAGCACCGCTCGCTCGTCGCCCATACCGGCGTAGCGCGAGAACTCCATCGGTGCACCGAAGCGGATGGTCACCCGTTTGATCCGGGGGATGAGGCGCCCCGGCGGCTGGATCTCGAACGTTCCGACCATGGCGCAGGGAACCACCGGCACCTGCGCCCTCAGGGCCATGGCCGCCACCCCGACCCGCCCCTTGTACAGCCGTCCGTCGTGCGAGCGCGTGCCCTCGGGATAGATTCCCAGCAGCTCGTCCTTCCGCAGCACGCCCAGCCCTTCCTCGATGGCGTCCTGGCCTGCCGTCCCGCCCGAGCGGTCGACGGGAATCTGCCCCGCGCTGCGGAAGAAGGCCGCCGTCAGCCTGCCTTTGAGTCCGGGGCCGGTGAAGTACTCCGCCTTCGCGAGGAAGGTGATCCGGCGGCGCAGGATCGCCGGCATCAGGAAATGGTCGGAGAAGGACAGATGGTTGCCGGCGACGATCGCCGCGCCGTCCTCGGGGACATGCTCCAGGCCCTCGATCCGTGGCCGGAAGAGCAGCCGCAGCAAGGGTCCCAGGAGTACGTATTTGAGCACGTAGTAGAACATGGTGACTCACTTCCCCCCTCGTCCCGGTACGTGCCGATGCACACTAGCCCGACGCGTAGCGGCGCGCGAGAGGGCCGGTCGAGCGCATCTCTCACCCCACCGGTATCACGCCGTAGGCGCTCAGACGCGGTGCGTGCTGTTCGTGGCGACCACGCCGAGTGTCACCACACCGAGCACCACCCAGGTGAACCAGAGCCACCCGTTGCCGCCCAGGGCCACCGTGTAGGCGGTCACCAGCACCAGGCTGCTCGCCGTGCACACCGCCATTGCCTTCACCGATCCGGGCATCCGCAGCCTCCTCCCGGCAGTCCGGGCGGCACTGCACCCGGGCCGCGCCAAGAAGACCATCGTCCCTCGCGAACGGCGGAGACCGCTACTGTCCGGTCACTGCCCGCGGGCCTGAAGCGCGGCGAGATAGGCGTTGTACGCCGCCAGCTCCTTGTCGCCGTCGCGCTCCGCGGCCCGGTCCGTACGCCGTGCCTGGCGCTGGTCGGACTGGTACCACTGGAAGACCAGCGCCACGAGCACCACCACCGAGGGGATCTCACTGAAAGCCCAGGCGATGCCCCCTCCCGCGTGCTGGTCGGACAGCGCGTCGATCCCCAGCGACGCCGGCGGGTGGGCGTACGTGGACACCATCGGTTCGCTCGCCATCATCAGCGCGATACCGAAGAACGCGTGGAAGGGCATCCCGGCGAAGAGCTCCAGCATCCGCATCACATACCCGGGCCGGTGCGGCCCGGGGTCCACCCCCATGATCGGCCAGAAGAAGACCAGGCCCACCGCGAGGAAGTGCACCATCATCGCGATATGGCCGGCCTTGCTGCCCATGAGGAAGTCGAAGAGCGGGGTGAAGTAGAGGGCGTACAGGCTCGCGATGAACAGCGGGATCGTGAACGCCGGGTGGGTGAGGATCCGCAGATAGCAGCTGTGCAGCAGCGACACCAGCAGCTCACGCGGGCCCGTGCGGCCGCGGCTCGCCGACGGCAGCGCCCTCAGCGCCAGCGTCACCGGAGCGCCCAGCAGCAGCAGGATCGGCGAGAGCATGCTGATCACCATGTGCTGCACCATGTGCACGCTGAACATGACCATGCCGTAGTCGTTCAGTGCCGTGCACATCACCAGCGCGATCGTGAGCACACCGATGATGAAGGAGACCGTACGGCTCACCGGCCAGCTGTCGCCGCGCCGTCGCAGACGCGCCACGGCCCAGCCGTGGAGTCCGAGCGCCAGCAGGCAGCCGGCCAGGAAGAACGGCTCTCCGGTGAACTCCAGGCCCCGCCCCAGCGTGAACGGCGGCAGATCCAGGGTCATGCCGTGCCCGCCGTGATCCATCCACTCGCTCCTGTTTCGCACCGATGCGTCCGCACCAGACTAGAACCGCCCCCGGCCGGGGCTCCGGCCGGGGGCGGCTCCACGCCTGTCCCGGCGAGGGTGCCGGGCCGGTGGCTCCGGGGTGCCGTCCGGCTGCCGGTTCCCGGAGGCCGTTCGGAGCGGGTCGGCCGTCCGGGTGCGCGGGCGGCTCAGCTCACAGCACGCACTCGGCCTCGGTGTACCGCTCGACGGGCACCGTCTTCAGCGTCTCGACCGCCTCGGCCAGCGGCACGAGAGTGATGTCGGTACCGCGCAGCGCCGCCATCATGCCGAAGTCCCCCCGGTGGACCGCCTCCACCGCGTGCCAGCCGAAGCGGGTGGCGAGCACTCGGTCGAACGCGGTCGGCGTGCCACCGCGCTGGACATGGCCGAGGATCACCGGACGGGCCTCCTTGCCGAGGCGCTGCTCCAGTTCCACGGACAACTGCCGGGCGACACCGGCGAACCGCTCGTGCCCGTAGACGTCCTTGCCGCCCTCGTCCCACTCCATCGTGCCCTCGCGGGGCTTGGCGCCCTCGGCCACGACCACGATCGCGAACTTCTTGCCCGCCGAGAAGCGCGCCCCGACGGTCTCGGTCAACGCGTGGATGTCGAAGGGCCGTTCGGGTACGACGATGGCGTGTGCGCCCGCCGCCATGCCCGAGTGGAGCGCGATCCAGCCGGTGTGCCGGCCCATGACCTCGACGATCAGCACCCGCTGGTGGGATTCGGCCGTCGTCTTCAGCCGGTCCAGGGCCTCCGTGGCGACGCCCACGGCCGTGTCGAATCCGAAGGTGAGATCGGTCGAGGCGATGTCGTTGTCGATGGTCTTCGGTACGCCGACGATGGGCAGGCCGGCGTCCGAGAGGAGCCGGGCCGCCTTGAGCGTGCCCTCACCGCCGATGGGAATGATCGCGTCCAGGCCCAGCTCGGCGACATGGCCCCTGGCCCGCTCCACGCCGTCGCGCAGATGCGCGGGCTGGACACGCGAGGAGCCGAGGATCGTACCGCCACGGGCCAGGATGCCGCCCACGGCGTCCAGGTCCAACTTGCGGTAGTCGCACTCGAGGAGGCCCTTCCACCCGTCGTGGAATCCGATGACCTCGTCACCGTGGTCCGCCACGGCGCGGTGCACGACCGACCGGATGACGGCGTTCAGGCCGGGGCAGTCGCCACCGGATGTGAGCACACCAATGCGCATTGCTCGAAATACCTCTGCAAAGGTCCGGACGACCGGACCCCGTCGTCCGGATGGATCCCCGCCACCCTACAAGCGCCGGGAGGCGGGGACGCACGCCCCCGGGGGAACGCGCTTTCGGGTACGCACACCCTTCCGGGCACACCCCCTTCGTACGGCCGTCAGGCGGGCTGGGTGGCCGCCGCGATGCGCTCCGTGCGCAGCGCCTCGTACCAGCGGTCGTCGACCGGCGGCAGCGCGTTCACATCCAGCGCGAGCTTCAGCAGCAGGTCCGCGATCAGCGGGTTGCGGGCCAGCACCGGCCCGTGCATGTAGGTGCCGAAGACCGTGTCGTTGTACGCGCCCTCGAAGCCGTCGCCCGTGCCGTTGCCGTTGCCGAACCGCAGCCGGGCGAAAGGCCTCGCCGTCGGGCCCAGATGCGTGACGCCCTGGTGGTTCTCGAAACCGGTCAGCGGCGGCAGATTCAGCCGCTGGTCGATGTCCGCCAGTACGTCACCGACGCACCGGGCGCCCTCGCCGCGGGTGCTCACCACATCGAGCAGGCCCAGGCCCGGCTCCCGCTCGCCGAGGTCGTTGATGAACTCCTGTCCCAGGATCTGGTACCCGGCGCACACGGAGAAGACGATGGCGCCGTTGGAGACCGCACGGTTGAGACCGCCGTCACGGCGCAGCCGCTCCGCCGCCAGCCGCTGCGGCCGGTCCTCGCCACCGCCGATCAGATAGATGTCACCGGAGGTGGGCAGCGGCTGGTCGGAGCGTACGTCCACCCGCGACACCTCCAGACCCCGCTGCCGGGCGCGCCGCTCCACGACCAGGGCGTTCCCCTGGTCGCCGTAGGTGCTCAGCAGGTCGGGGTAGACCCACACCAGGCGCAGGCTGCTGTCGCTCATGCTCACAATCCTTTTACGTGGTCCGGGGTCAGTTGCCGACCCGGCGGCGCAGGTCCTGGAAGGCGGTGTAGTTGGCGATGGTCTCGATCCGGCCGGGCGGGGCCAGCTGTACGGCCTCCTCCACGCTCTCGCAGACCCGGAAGTCCAGGCCCGCGACCTCCAGCCGTACCGCGAGGTCGAGCTTGCGGTCGCCGAGGACGAAGATCGGGTGCCCGGCGAGCCGGGTGTAGTCGACGTCCCAGAGCCAGGAGGTGTCGGTGCCGTCCGCGCCGCGGGCGTTGACCGAGAGGATCACCGGGGTCGGGGGCGGGTCGATCAGGGAGAACGTCTCCAGCCAGCCGGCCGGGTTCTTCGCCAGCAGCAGCCGCAGCTCGCGCCCCTGGAAACCGACGACGTCATAGCGGCCGGCGACCGCCTGCACCTGGTACATCCGCTCCAGCGCCACCTGCGGCGGGACGCCGAAGGTGGCGGCGACGGCAGCCGAGGTGGTCGCGTTGGCCTTGTTCGCCCGGCCCGGCAGCTGGAGGTGGATCGGCCAGGCCGAGCCGTGCGGGTCCAGGACGTGGTCGCCGTTCAGGGCCCAACTGGGAACGGGACGGCGGAAGCCGCAGTCGCCGCAGCCCCAGTCGTCACCCGGGCGCTGCAGCACGCCGCCGCAGGACGGGCAGGACCAGGCGTCGTCCTTCCACTCCTGTCCGGCGGCGACCCAGACCACGTTCGGCGACGAGGAAGCGGCCCAGACGATCAGCGGGTCGTCGCAGTTGGCGATCACCGTGGCCTTGGTGCCGGAGAGGCCCTCGCGCCACTTCTCGGCGAGCATCCGCGTCTCGGCGGCCCGGTCGAGCTGGTCGCGGGAGAGGTTCAGCAGGGCGATGGCCTTCGGCGTGACATCCCGCGCGACTCCGGCGAGGTACTTCTCGTCGACCTCGATGACACCGAACCTGGCGTCGGAGCCCCCGGCGAGTGCGGAGGTGATACCGGCGGGCATGTTCGCGCCGAGCGCGTTGGAGACCACCGGGCCGCTCGCCCGCAGAGCCTCGGCGATCAGCCGGGTGGTCGTGGTCTTGCCGTTGGTGGCCGACACCAGGACCACGTCCAGGTGCCCCGCCAGCCGGGCCAGCAGGTCGGGGTCGAGCCTGAGCGCCACCTTGCCGCCGATCACCGACCCGCTGCCGCGGCCCGCTGCCCGCGACACCGCCGCCGCGGCTTTGCCCGCCGTCACGGCCAGCTTGGCCCGTGGCGACAGCGGCTCCGTGTTGCCTGCGCCTGCCATCGTCCTTGTTCCTCCTCGCATCCGGCGCCGCGGCCGCCCCCGGTCTGGCCGTGAGAACGCCCCCCTCCGCGCCGAATCACCGGCCGGGAGACTTCGGTCGGGGATCAGCCTATCGAGGTCCGGCCGTGGGCCCGAACCGTGCCACCCTGCCGACCTGCCGTTCCGGGGCCGGACCGTACGCTTGGGGCGTGCGACACACGGTGATTCCCGGTAGTTCAGGACTTGTGCGGCCGATGCGGCTGCTGGGTGATCCGGTGCTCCACGCACCCTGCCGGGAGGTCACCGCGTTCGACGGGGCGCTCGCCCAGCTGATCGAGGACATGTACGCCACGATGTACGCCGCTCAGGGCGTCGGACTGGCCGCGAACCAGATCGGTCTCCCGCTGCGGGTGTTCGTCCACGACTGCCCGGACGACGAGGACCGCCGGCACCTGGGGCATGTGGTGAACCCGCGGCTGGTCGAGGCGGACGGGGTGAGCGTGACCGGTGCCGAGGGCTGCCTCTCCCTGCCGGGCATCGAAGCGGGGACCCGGCGGCTGGACCATGTGGTCGTCGAAGGTGTCGACCGGACAGGCGAGCCCGTACGGGTGGAGGGCACCGGATTCTTCGCCCGCTGCCTCCAGCACGAGTTGGACCACTTGGACGGTGCGGTGTTCACCGACCGCCTGGGCGGCTTGCGCCGCCGCCGCGCCCTGCGCGCGGCCCGCCGTGCCCCCTGGGCGGGCCGGTAGGCGTGTCCGACGGCCCTTCGCGGGCTTGCGACACCCGGCACGGCACTTCCGCGGCTCTCGGCGGGGGTACCCCCGCACCGGATGCCGCTCGCTGATCCACTCAGAGCCCTCAGAACCGCCTGGTGCTGCGGCCCAGACGCTGACCGGCTCGCGAGGACCGGCAAGCACTCCATCGGCTTCCGACCGGTAGGGGGCCGTGGCGGTAGCCGGGGCAGCTGGGAGTACCCCCACGCTGCGTTGTCGGAGCCATCCGAGCTCCCTTGGCCTTCGGTATGGGGAGCTCCAGGGTCCATCCTCGAAGGGCCCCGGACCGGACCTGGCTGGGGCGCCTGCGGGCGCTCTGCTCGGAGCCGGCACGGTCGTCCGCAGGGAAAGGCCCCCGGGCCCTCGTTCGCCGCGGGCGGCGAACGTTGCCCGGGGGCCTTTCCCCTCATGCCGGGGAACTCCGGCTCGGATCTCGTCAGCCGAGGGTCGCGAGAGCCTCGTTGAAGATCTTCGACGGACGCATGACGGCCGCCGCCTTGGAGGCGTCGGGCTGGTAGTAGCCGCCGATGTCGGCCGGCGAGCCCTGGACCGCGACCAGCTCGTCGACGATGGTCCGCTCCTGTTCGGTCAGCGTCTTGGCCAGGGCCGCGAACGCCTCCGCGAGCTGCGCGTCGTCGGTCTGCTTCGCCAGCTCCTGCGCCCAGTACAGCGCCAGGTAGAAGTGGCTGCCGCGGTTGTCGATGCCGCCCAGCTTCCGGCTCGGCGACTTGTCCTCCTCGAGGAAGGTCGCGGTCGCGCGGTCGAGGGTGTCGGCGAGAATCTGGGCGCGCGCGTTGTCCGTGGTCTGCGCGAGGTGCTCGAAGCTGACCGCGAGCGCGAGGAACTCGCCGAGGCTGTCCCAGCGCAGGTAGTTCTCCTTGACCAGCTGCTGGACGTGCTTGGGCGCGGAGCCGCCGGCGCCCGTCTCGAAGAGGCCGCCGCCGTTCATGAGCGGAACGACGGAGAGCATCTTGGCACTGGTGCCGAGCTCGAGGATCGGGAACAGGTCGGTCAGGTAGTCACGCAGCACGTTGCCGGTCACCGAGATCGTGTTCTCGCCGCGGCGGATCCGCTCCAGGGAGAACGCGATCGCGTCGACCGGCGACATGATCTCGATCCGCAGGCCCTCGGTGTCGTGCTCGGGGAGGTACCGCTCGACCTTGGCGATGAGGTTGGCGTCGTGCGCGCGGCCCTCGTCCAGCCAGAACACGGCCGGGTCGCCGGTCGCGCGGGCGCGGGTCACGGCGAGCTTGACCCAGTCCTTGATCGGCGCGTCCTTGGTCTGGCACATACGGAAGATGTCGCCGGCGCTGACGACCTGCTCGAGCACGGCATTGCCGTTGCCGTCGAGGACCCGCACGGTGCCCGTGGTGGGAATCTCGAAGGTCTTGTCGTGGCTGCCGTACTCCTCGGCCTTCTGCGCCATCAGACCGACGTTGGCCACCGAGCCCATCGTCGACGGGTCGTAGGCGCCATGGGCGCGGCAGTCGTCGATGACGACCTGGTAGATGCCGGCGTAGCTGCTGTCGGGGATGACGGCGAGGGTGTCGGCCTCGTTGCCGTCCGGGCCCCACATGTGGCCGGAGGTGCGGATCATGGCCGGCATGGAGGCGTCGACGATGACATCGCTCGGCACGTGCAGGTTGGTGATGCCGCGGTCGGAGTCGACCATCGCCAGCTCCGGGCCCTCGGCCAGCTCGGCCTCGAAGGACGCCTTGATCTTCGCGCCCTCGGGCAGGGACTCCAGGCCCTTGAGGATGCCGCCGAGACCGTCGTTCGGGGTCAGGCCCGCCGCAGCGAGCGCCTGGCCGTGCTCCGCGAACGTCTTCGGGAAGAAGGCCCGTACGACGTGGCCGAAGATGATCGGGTCGGAGACCTTCATCATCGTGGCCTTCAGGTGCACGGAGAACAGCACGCCCTCGGCCTTGGCCCGGGCGACCTGGGCCGTGAGGAACTCCCGCAGCGCGGCGACGCGCATGGCGGAGGCGTCGACGACCTCACCCGCGATCACCGGCACCGACTCGCGCAGCACGGTGGTACTGCCGTCGTCCCCGGCCAGTTCGACGCGCAGCGCGCCGTCCTCGGCGATGACCACGGACTTCTCGGTCGAGCGGAAGTCGTCGGCGTCCATGTGCGCGACGTTGGTCTTCGAGTCGGCCGTCCAGGCGCCCATACGGTGCGGGTGCGCCTTGGCGTAGTTCTTGACCGAGGCGGGGGCGCGGCGGTCGGAGTTGCCCTCGCGCAGGACCGGGTTGACGGCGCTGCCCTTGACCTTGTCGTAACGGGCGCGGACGTCCTTCTCCTCGTCCGTCTTCGGCTCGTCCGGGTAGTCCGGCAGCGCGTAGCCCTGCTTCTGCAGCTCGGCGATCGCCGCCTTGAGCTGCGGAATCGAGGCCGAGATGTTCGGCAGCTTGATGATGTTCGCCCCGGGCGTCCTGGCCAGCTCACCGAGCTCGGCGAGCGCGTCGTCGACGCGCCGGCCCTCCTCGAGACGCTCGGGGAAGCTCGCGAGGATCCGCCCCGCCAGGGAGATGTCGCGGCTCTCGACACTGACCCCGGCCGTTGAGGCGTACGCCCGGACCACAGGCAGGAACGAGTACGTCGCCAGGGCCGGGGCCTCGTCAGTGTGCGTATAGATGATGGTCGAGTCAGTCACCGGTACTCCGCTTCACGTCTACGTCGTCTCGATATCAAGATATCTCGCGATCGCCCTTCTGTGACACCGCCCCCCGCGTGGAGCTGCCGGGGCGGACAGTCCCGTCGTCCCGCATCTGCGGGGTGCAGGCTCAAGATCGTCTCCGGTGGATCCTGTGGCCTGGGTGACCGCGGCTGCCGACAGTACCCGCAGGTGTGCCGACGGGCTCACCGCCCTGCTCACGGAGGGCGCCGGCACCACGACGGCCGCGACCAGGCCCACGGCGTTCGCCGTCCGGTACGGGCCTCGACCGCGGGGCGGGTACGTCCTGGCCCTCCCGTTCGAGGGCACCTGTTCTCCGCCGCGCGCTGCCTCCGAAGCCTCAGGCCGGGAGAGCCGACTCCTCCCGGCCCCTCGCCTTCGGCATGGGGGCCGGGGCCGGCCCCGGAGAGTCAGGGGAAGAGGAGCCCGCCGGGCTCTCAGAAGGCGGGTCCGCCCTCGCGGTCGCCGGCCTCGGCCAGCCGCCCCCACAGCAGATCCGCGAGGTGCCGCACCAACTGGGCCCGGGTGCAGGGACGTTCGCGCAGCCACCAGTCACCGGCCGCGTGCATCATGCCGACGATGCCGTGGCCCCAGACCCGGGCGGCCTCGTCCCCGTCGGGGCCGAGGTCGACACGTTCGGCGATGACCTGGGCGAGTTCCTCTCCCATGCGGCGCAGCAGGGGAGCGGAGTGACGGCCCACGTCGAAGCCCGCCTCGCCGGGCTGGCCCTCGTCGGAGGGGTGCATGAGGAACCGGTAGACCTGGGGTCTCGCCTCGATCGCTGCGAGATAGGTGTCCAGGGTGGCCTCGACCCGGTCGCGGCGCTCCGCGGGGGCGTCGAGCGCCGCGCGCAGCCCGTCGAGCAGGGCGTCGGTGTGCCGTACGGCCAAGGCGCGGTACAGCCCCCCCTTGTCGCCGAAATGCCGGTAGAGGATCGGCTTGGTGATACCGGCCTCCGCGGCGATGGCGTTCATGGATGCCCCGGGCCCGTCACGCAGCACGACCCGGTCCGCGGCCTCCAGCAGTTCCTTGCGCCGTCGCTCCGCGGCCCGCTGCTGATCGTCCCGCTGAGTGGTCTCCATGACGTCTCTCCCCGCCCGTGCGTGCGCTCTCGATGCCTGCGCAACGTAACACCTGCGATTCCGAAGACCGGAGGGGAGCGGGGAGTTGACAGGCTCTACTGGCCGGTAACAGACTGCAGTTACCGCAAGTAACAAGCAGGTGGAGGGGACATGGCCGAGTTCTCGCTCGAGCTGAACGACGACCAGAAGGCCGTCCGGGACTGGGTCCACGGTTTCGCCGCGGATGTTATCCGCCCGGCCGCGGCCGAGTGGGACGAACGGGAAGAGACGCCGTGGCCGGTGATCCAGGAAGCCGCGAAGATCGGCCTGTACTCCCTCGACTTCTACGCCCAGCAGTTCTTCGACCCGACGGGCCTCGGCATTCCCCTGGCCATGGAAGAGCTGTTCTGGGGCGATGCGGGCATAGCCCTGTCGATCGTGGGCACCGGCCTCGCCGCGGTAGGAGTTCTCGCCAACGGCACCGAGGACCAGATAGGCACCTGGATCCCGCAGATGTACGGCGATGTGAACGACGTCAAGGTCGCCGCCTTCTGCTCCTCCGAGCCCGACGCGGGTTCGGACGTCGCCTCGATGCGCACCCGCGCGGTCCACGACGAGGCCAAGGACGAATGGGTCCTCAACGGCACCAAGACCTGGGCGACCAACGGCGGCATCGCCGATGTCCATGTGGTCGTGGCCATCGTGGACCCGGAGCTCGGCTCCAAGGGGCACGCCTCCTTCATCGTCCCGCCGGACACCCCCGGCCTCTCCCAGGGGCAGAAGTTCAAGAAGCACGGCATCCGTGCCTCGCACACCGCCGAAGTCGTCCTGGAGAACGTGCGCGTTCCCGGCCACTGTCTGCTCGGCGGCAAGGACAAGCTCGACGAGCGCATGGCCCGCGCCCGCGAGCGCGCCCAGTCCGGCGGCGAGCGCCTGAAGAACGCCGCCATGGCCACCTTCGAGGCCTCTCGCCCCGCCGTCGGCGCCATGGCGGTCGGCACCGCCCGCGCCGCGTACGAGTTCGCCCTCGACTACGCAAAGACCCGCGTGCAGTTCGGCCGCCCGATCATCGACAACCAGGGCGTCGCCTTCCAGCTCGCCGACATGCGCACCCGGATCGACGCGGCCCGCCTGCTGGTGTGGCGCGCCTCCTGGATGGCCGCGACGGGCACGCCGTTCACGTCCGCGGAAGGCTCCATGTCCAAGCTGTACGCCAGCGAGACGGCCAAGAAGGTCACGGCCCAGGCCATCCAGATCCTCGGCGGCAACGGCTTCACCCGCGAATACCCGGTCGAGCGGATGCACCGCGACGCCGCGATCTACACGATCTTCGAAGGCACGAGCGAGATCCAGCGCCTGGTGATCGCCCGCTCCCTCGCGGGCCTCCCCATCCGCTGACCCGGCCGCCCGGCCCCCTCAAGGCCTCGGGGCCGGGCGGATACCGGACGGCCCGGCCCCCGGTGATCAGTAGCGAGGTGCGGGGTCCCCGTACGGGTTCGCGGGCCGCGCGACGGGCCGTACCTCCTCCACGTCGAGAGCCGCCTCCGCCGAGGCCGTGCCCACCTTGCCGAGGGGGCGCCAGCTGCCGGTCACACTCACCCAGGCGTCGGCCCGCGGGGGAGTGCCGCCGTGCATTTCGACCTTGACCGACTGGGAGTCCGCCGCGCAGCAGCTCAGGATCAGACGGGTCAGGTACCAGCCGCCGCCCTTCCCGGGGGTGACGAAGCCGGTCATCCGGACCGTACGGTCCTCAAGGCTGCGGCGGGTGTCCTGGCGCGCGCGTGAGCTGAACTCCGAGAGCGAGATGACCAGCGGGGACCTGTCGGGAAGGGGCGAGAACCGCACGTCCTCCTCCACGGTGCCGGTGTTCTCCCGGGCGGCGGTGTACGAGCCGAGCGCGGGCGGGGTGAAGAGGAGCAGGGTCAGCGCGGGCAGAAACAGCAGCCAGGCGATCCGCGGCCCTCCGCTGTGGTCATGACCGTGCCCGTGATCGTCCTCGGCCCCTGCGGCGTCGGGCACGTCGGCCGGCCCCGAGAACAGGAAGCCGTCCCGGCCGGCGCCCACGAGCCCCAGGGCGACCAGGATGACGCCGGAGACGATGAGCGGAAGGCGCAGCCCCTCCTTCACATACCGCAGATACACCTCGCTGAAGAGTGAGATGTGCAGCACTCCGGCCCCGGACAGCAGAAGCAGCAGTACCTGGATGTTCCGCTTCACAGCACCCACCATCCGGTCAGCACGCTGCACACGACGGCCACCACCGCGGTCGTCGAGGAGAATCTGAGGGCGAACGCCCGGCCGAAAGTACCCGATTGCAGGGCGATGAGCTTGAGGTCGACCATCGGGCCCACCACCATGAAGGTGAGCCGGGCCGTGGGGGAGAAGCCGCTCAGCGAGGCGGCGACGAACGCGTCGGCCTCGGAGCAGACCGCGAGGACGATGGCCAGCCCGGCGAGGAAGAGGACCGAGAGCCACGGCGATCCGGAGAAGGTGTCCAGCACCGACCGCGGTACGACGACATTGAAGGTCGCCGCCGCCATCGCCCCCAGCACCAGGAATCCGCCGGCGTGGAGAAAGTCGTGCTGGAAACCGAGCCGGAATTCCTCCCACCGGCTGTGGCCGGGCCGGTGCCCGGTGCGGTGGGCCGGAAGGCGCAGCCATTCCTCGCGGCCCAGCCGGATCCACAGCCAGCCCATCGTCGCCGAGGTGATGAGCGAGGCGAGAAGCCTGGCCACCACCATCCCGGGATCGCCGGGGAAGGCGACGGCTGTCGCGGTGAGCACGACGGGGTTCACGGCGGGAGCGGAGAGAAGAAACGTCAGTGCGGCGGCCGGAGCCACCCCCCGCCGGATCAGGCTCCCCGCGACCGGCACCGACGCGCATTCGCACCCGGGCAGGACCACGCCGGCGGCACCGGCGACGGGGACCGCGAGGGCGGGTCGCTTCGGCAGGATCCTGCTGAACGCCTGCGCCGGGACGAACGCGTTGATCGCGCCCGAGAGCGCGGTGCCCAGCAGCAGGAAGGGCAGGGCCTGGACCACGATGGCCACACAGACCGTGCGCCAGGCTTGCACGGCGGGGTGGGCAGGCCATACGCCGGTGCCCATGACCAGGACGGCCGCGACGCCGAGGACGAGCACTCCGGTCGCGAGAACAGGTTTCACGGACCGCCCGGACCGTGGATGCCGCGCTGTCGCCCCGGGCGCGGGGCTCGCGGGCGGCGAAGGGCCGATCAGCTTTTCCGCTCTCTGGACCTCTTCCGCACTCTGCACACTGACTCCGCACGTCCGCGACCGGGGCCCTCACGATATCCGGGGCACAGGCGTACACCGGGGACGCCACCACCGTGAACCCAGCAGCAAATAGTTCGGTTCGCCGGATATGCGATCCCTCGCGCAATCTCATCCCCATGATGGCGGCACTGCGGAAGCGGGCCGCAAACACCTACCCAATACCTCTATTACAGCAAAACCGAAGAGCACTACTAAAACGGACAATTGGGCGTCTCGTGACTCATCTCACAACACGATTCTCGTGATGTGATCCCGCGCACTCGAAAAGGGCACTTCCGGGCAACTCGGTTACCCGCTGCAGAGTGTGAGAGTCATTCAGTAGCAATCCCTATCGCTCTCCGCTGAAGATCCGCAGCAAAGCGTGACGCAAAGCCGAGTGGATCTGCTGAAAAGTGATTCCGAGGAATACCTGGGACTTGTCGTGAAGAAATTGCTGCGCTTACTTTTACCGCTGCCCGCCCCAGAGAAGAGCGGGTGCCCATCTGCCGGAGCGCCGAGTCCTGCCGCCGGCCGGGGGAGAAACAACAAACGCACCAGGGCAGGAGCGGGGGAACCAGGTAAGTGCCGGGCCACGCACTGTGCGAGGAACGGCTTGGGGTGAAGACGTGCCGCAGCACTCAATGCTGCTCAGGGCGCGGCCGGGCAACTCCAGCCCGAACCCGACAGCTCACCTCGTAGGCGTAGGAGAGGAATACCCCTATGTCTGCACGCGGACGTCACCGCCGGCACAGTCCCGGCCGTATTTCCCGAGTGTCTCTCGCTGCCGTTGCCGGTGGCGCCGGTCTCGCCCTTCCCCTCATGTCGGTCGGCTCGGCGCACGCCGCCTCCGTCGACACCTGGGACAAGGTCGCGGACTGCGAGAGCACCGGCAACTGGAGCATCAACAGCGGCAACGGCTTCTACGGCGGCCTGCAGTTCACCCAGGACACCTGGACGGCATTCGGCGGCACCGAGTACGCGCCGCGCGCCGACCAGGCGACCAAGGACCAGCAGATCGCCATCGCGGAGAAGGTTCTGGACAGCCAGGGCCCCGGAGCCTGGCCGGTGTGCTCCGGCAAGGCCGGACTGACCCAGGGCGGCGCCGCCCCGGAGATCTCCCCCCAGGGGAAGAAGGCCGAGGCCCCGGCCAAGGCCGAGTCCGCACCGAAGGACCGGAGCAAGCCGGCCGCGGACAAGGCGGAGTCGAAGCCGGAGTCGTACACCGTCGTCAGCGGCGACACTCTGTACCGGATCGCCACCACCCGGCACATCGAGGGCGGCTGGCACCAGGTCTACCAGGACAACCGCGAGGTCGTCGGCGGCAACCCGCACCTGATCCTCCCCGGCCAGAAGCTCACCCTCGGTGGCGGCAAGGCCGAGGCAGCGCCGAAGTCCGAGGCTCCCAAGGCCGAAGCCCCGAAGGCCGCCAAGCCCACGGCCGAGCCGAAGGCCGCGCCCAAGGCTGAGCCGAAGCCGGAGCCGAAGGCCGAGAAGGCCGAGAAGGCCGCTTCCCAGGACAAGAGCTCCTCGGACCAGGCCGCGTCGGGCTTCACCGCCCCGGTCGGCAACACCACGGTGGGCACCCCGTACCACCAGTCCGGTTCCAGCTGGTCCAGCGGCTACCACACCGGTGCGGACTTCCCCGTCCCCACCGGCACCCCGGTGAAGGCCATCGGTGCGGGCGAGATCGTCTCCGCGGGCTGGGGCGGCTCCTACGGCAACCAGGTCGTCGTCCGCCACGCGGACGGCAAGTACAGCCAGTACGCCCACCTGTCCTCGCTGTCCGTCTCGGCAGGCCAGTCCGTCAGCGGCGGCCAGCAGCTCGGCCTGTCCGGCTCGACCGGCAACGTCTCCGGCCCGCACCTGCACTTCGAGGTGCGCACCGGCCCGGACTACGGCTCGGACATCGACCCGATCGCTTACCTCCGGGCGCACGGCGTCAGCATCTGAGGACCGGCACCCAGGACCGGGTCGCCACCTGACGACCCTTCCTGACGGACCGAGGCGCCCGCCCCCGCGATGCGGGGGCGGGCGCCTCGGTGTTGTCCGGGAGCCCTGTGGCCCGTTCGCGAACGGAAAGCGCCCCTGGGCCCCGCCCCGCCCCGCCGAAGGCCGGGAGTGTACGTGCCCGAGGTGTGGCCGGCTCCCCTCAACGACTGCCGGGAGCCCCACCCGGACGGCGTCCCGCGGAGCGCCGCGGGCCGGAATGGGCCAGTCGGACCAGAACCCCCGGCTCCCGGGCGCCACACGCCGCCCGGTGCCGTACAGCGCCGGCCGCACGCTCGGCGAAAAGCCCGGCAGGCCCCGGAAGGCCGTCACCGGGCCGCCGATGCGGCCGGATGGGTGATCCCGACGCCGATCCGCAACCGTGTCGCCGAAGCCGCCGTCGGAACGGGAGACCATAACTTCCCCCCGATCGATGGGGACTTGAAGGAGGCACCGCTCATGGCCGATCCGATGGCCGTCACCATGGAACTCCCCGCACGGGACCAGGGCACCACGGACCGGGCCCGCGCCCTGTCGCCGGCCGACGGGCTGCGGCTTCAGCTCCACGCCGAACTCACCAGAGCCGCGGTCCCACCGCACCCCGATGACCTCCGGGTCATCCACGACCTCGCCCAGTTGGACCAGGACGCGGTCGGGACGATCGTCCGCTGGCTGCGACAGGCCGCGGGCAGCACCGTCACACTGCCGCCCCGCACGGTCGGCCGTGCCGCGGGCGCGGTACCGGCCACGACGCCCCTCTCCACGCCGGATCCCGCCACCCGCGTCGACCCCCGTCTGCTCCCCTGGTGACCGTTCCCGTACGCATGAGGGACCCCATGGCCGTACGCATGAGGGACCCGATGGCCGTACGCAGTACCGCGTCGGCCGCTCACCACGTCGGCCGCGCCATCACCCCGCCGTCCACCACGAGGTCGTGGCCGGTGACCCATGCGGCCATGGATGAGGCGAGGAAGACACACGCACGGCCGATGTCGGCGGGGCGGCCGAGCCGTCCGAGGGGCGCGGCACCCCGGTAGCGCTCCACGCCCTCCGGCCATTCCTCCTCGATGCCCGGCCGGTGCACCAGCCCGGGGGAGACGGTGTTCACGCGGATCCCATACGGGCCGTACTCCAGGGCGGCCGCACGGGCGTGCTGGATCAACGCGGCCTTGGAGGCGGCGTAGTGCGCGTGCCCCGGGGCGGGGGAGGAGCCCTCGATGGACGCGATATGCGTGACCGTGCCCGCCGTACCCGCCCGCCGCATCATGCCGACCGCAGCCTGGGTGCAGCTGAACGCGCTGGTGAGATTGGTGTCGACCACCGCGCGCCAGTCGTCCGCGGTCATCGACGCCAGGTCCTGTACGGGCTGGATTCCGGCGTTGTTGACGAGTGCGTCCACCCTCCCGAAATGGGAGAGCGCCTCCTCCATCAGCCGGGTGCAGTCCGCCTCGCCCGCGAGGTCGGCGGCCACGGCCCGTGCCGCACCGCCCTGTCCGGTGATCCGGTCCACGAGCCGGTGAACGCGCTCCGCGCTCGTACGGTAGTGGGCGATCACCCCGGCGCCGGCGCAGGCGAACTCCCAGGCGATACCGCCTCCCACCGTGCCCCCGGCGCCGGTGACCACAGCCACCAGCCCCTGGAGATCCGGGAGTTGGCTCCGCCCGCTCATGAGGCCCGGCACAGGGTGCGGATGAGGGCGGCGTGCAGCGGATGGCGTGCGCTCAGCTCCTCCCCGTCCCCGCCCTCGTAGTCGTCAGGCGTGAATCCGGGGGCCATCGTGCAGCCGAGAAGGGCGCGTTCACCGCCGGGGCGCACCCGGGCACCCATCCAGGTGCCGCCGGGCACGACGTACTGGACGTGCTGACCGGCGAGCACGTCCTGGCCGAGGATCTCGAGCCGGGACCCGCCCCCGGGCTCCAGCAGCAGCAGTTCCACCGGGTCGCCCAGGTAGAAGTGCCATACCTCGTCACGCGGCAGACGGTGCATCGCGGAGAAGTGCTCCTCCGCGACCGATAGCAGGACGAGGATCGCCGAGCCGGCGGGGTGTCCGTCCGGCCGTTCGGGCCCGGCCCACGTCCGCCGGAAGAGGCCGCCTTCCAGCGGCAGGGGCTCCAGGCCGTAGATCCGGGCGAGTTCTTCCGCCGAGGGGATGGGGACCGGCATGCATTGCCTCCGGGTCGATGGGGCCGGCCTTGCGGAAACGGAGAAATGGAGACTTCCGGGACCGGGGTCCGTCATATGTGGTGCACGTCACAGTAGGGTGCTTCCGCTTCGCTCTCTGCGCCCGGACGCCTGCATTCCGGCCATTTTCGATAGCCGGAGCAGTTCCTTCGCGTCAATTCCCAGGGCCCGTCCGCACCCTGAAGTCCATGGTGGACGAAGCGAGATGACGCCCTTTCACACAAGCCATCCTATCGATCTTCAGGAATTGGCACACTCTGGTGGTCGTGGATTGCCCCATAAAACCTTGGCGCGCCCGCGCGCAGGAGAGGAAGCACTCTATGCCCGCCCGTGGACGCCATCGCCGTTACCAGCCGAACCGCATCTCGCAGGCATCCCTGACCGTGACCGCCGGCGGCGCGGGTCTGGCCCTGCCCCTGATCGGGGTCTCGGGTGCGAGCGCGGCACCCGTGGACACCTGGGACCGGGTTGCCGAGTGCGAGAGCACCAACGACTGGGACATCAACTCCGGCAACGGCTTCTACGGCGGCCTGCAGTTCACCCAGGCCACCTGGGAGGAGTACGGCGGGACCGCCTATGCGCCCCGCGCGGATCTCGCGACCCGGGACCAGCAGATCGCCGTTGCCGAGAAGGTGCTCGACGGCCAGGGGCCCGGCGCCTGGCCGATCTGCTCCGTCCGAGCCGGTCTGACCCGGGACGGGGCCGCTCCCCGGATCGCTCCCGCCGCGGAGAAGAGGACTCCCGGGAAGGCCGCCACGGCGCGTACGTCCGCCACGCCCGCCAGTCCCGGGCAGCGGCCGGCCGCCGACCGCGCCGACCGTACGAGGCCCGAGACCTACACCGTCGCAGCCGGGGACAGCCTCTACACCATCGCCCGCGTACGCGATGTCGACGGCGGCTGGGAGCGGCTCTACGAGACCAACCGCGACGTCGTCGGCGGGGACCCGGACCTGATCCTGCCCGGCCAGCGGCTCTCCCTCGACGGCAAGGCGCCCACCACCGACAGGTCCCGGCCGGTGCGTTCGGACCGTCAGAGGACGGAGCACCGCGCGGCCCAGCCGAAGACCGAGCGGAAGACCGCCCCGAAGACCGCCCCGAAGGCCGCGCCGAAGGCGAAGCCGAAGCACAGGGCGGAGCAGCCGGCCACATCGCAGGCCGCCGCGCGGGGCTTCACGGCACCTGTCAGCGGAGTGAGCCCCGGCACCGCCTACCGGGCCTCGGGCAGCAGCTGGTCCCGGGGTTACCACACCGGCGTCGACTTCCCCGTCGCGACCGGTACCTCCGTCAGGGCGATCGGCAGCGGTGAGGTCGTCTCGGCGGGCTGGGGCGGGGCGTACGGCTACGAGATAGTGATCCGCCACGCGGACGGAAAGTACAGCCAGTACGCCCATCTCTCCGCGGTGTCCGTCCGGCCCGGCCAGTCGGTGACCGGCGGCCAGCGCATCGCCCGTTCGGGCTCGACCGGTAACAGCACGGGCCCGCATCTGCACTTCGAGGTACGCACCGGCCCCGGTTTCGGTTCCGATATCAATCCCCTCGCCTACCTGCGCGCCAAGGGCGTCAGCATCTGAGCGGAGCTCCGCTTCTCCTCGGTTTCTCCTCGGTCCTGCGGGCCATAGGGACATCCCGCACTTACCGGCGTCCACGCCGGTGGGCTATCCCGGATAGGAAGGGCGGGCAGTGCCGCGCGCGCCCGCAGGATCCGGAGGAGGACGTCCATGAGCGAGACCACCGTCACCTCCGCCGATGCCGGAACAGTCGACGGAGAAAAAGCAGAAGAAGCCCCCATTCACATACTGTGGATCAATGCGGGCCTGAGCTGTGACGGTGACTCCGTCGCGCTGACGGCCGCCACCCAGCCAACTATCGAGGAAATCGCTCTCGGGGCCCTTCCCGGGTTGCCCAAGGTCGCCGTGCACTGGCCGCTGATCGATTACGAATGCGGTCCGGTCACGGGCGCCGACACCTTCATCGAGTGGTTCTTCAAGGCCGATCGCGGGGAGATCGAGCCCTTTGTGCTGGTCATCGAAGGATCCATTCCGAATGAGGCGATCAAGCGGGAGGGCTACTGGTGCGGCTTCGGGGACAACCCCGAGACCGGCCAGCCCATGACCACCAGTGAGTGGATCGACCGCCTCGCACCCAAGGCCCTGGCCGTCGTGGCGCTCGGCACCTGTGCGACCTACGGCGGGATCCACGCCATGGAGGGCAACCCGACCGGCGCCATGGGTGTGCCCGACTACCTCGGCTGGGACTGGACGTCCAAGGCGGGCATCCCCATCGTCTGCGTGCCCGGCTGCCCGGTGCACCCCGACAACGCCTCGGAGACGCTCACGTATCTGCTCTACCAGGCCGCCGGGTCGGCGCCGATGATCCCGCTGGATGACGAACTGCGCCCCACCTGGCTCTTCGGCTTCACCGTCCACGAGGGCTGCGACCGCGCGGGCTACTACGAGCAGGGCCAGTTCGCCCATGAGTACGGATCCCCGCAGTGCCTGGTCAAGATCGGCTGCTGGGGCCCGGTCGTGAAGTGCAACGTGCCCAAGCGCGGCTGGATCAACGGCATCGGCGGCTGCCCCAACGTGGGCGGCATCTGCATCGCCTGCACGATGCCGGGGTTCCCCGACAAGTTCATGCCCTTCATGGACGAGCCGCCGGGGGCCGCCGTCTCCAGCACGGCGAGCGGAGCGTACGGAGCCGTGATCCGGAAGCTGCGCGACATCACCGCCAGGACGGTCGACAAGGAACCGAAGTGGCGGCGCAGGGGGGACAAGATCCTGACCGGATACCGCCCGCCGTGGTGATCCCGCGCGCGGACTCGAGGCCGCCGACCGCGGCAGTCTGACACCGACGGTTGAGGAAAGGTACCCGAAGCCATGGCACCGAAGACGAAGAAAGCGGCGGACAGCGACCTGCTCGAGATGTCGTGGGACCCGATCACACGCATCGTCGGCAGCCTCGGCATCCACGCCAAGGTCGACTTCAAGCAGAAGCGGGTGGCGGAGTGCTACAGCACCTCGTCCGTCTTCCGCGGGTACAGCGTCTTCATGAAGGGCAAGGACCCTCGGGACGCCCACTTCATCACCAGCCGCATCTGCGGCATCTGCGGGGACAACCACGCCACCTGCTCGGTCTACACCCAGAACATGGCCTACGGTGTGGTGCCTCCGCACCTCGGCGAATGGATCATCAACCTCGGTGAGGCCGCCGAGTTCATGTTCGACCACAACATCTTCCAGGAGAACCTGGTAGGGGTCGACTACTGCGAGAAGATGGTCCGCGAGACGAACCCGGGCGTGCTCGAACAGGCCGAGCGCACCGAGGCACCGCACGCGGCCGACCACGGCTACCGCACCATCGCCGACATCATGCGCTCGCTCAACCCGCTCGAGGGCGAGTTCTACCGCGAGGCGCTCCAGGTCAGCCGGATGACCCGGGAGATGTTCTGCCTGATGGAGGGGCGGCACGTCCACCCGTCCACCCTCTATCCCGGCGGCGTCGGCACGGTCGCGACCATCCAGCTGTTCACCGACTACCTCACGCGCCTCATGCGCTACGTCGAGTTCATGAAGCGCGTCGTCCCGCTCCACGACGACCTGTTCGACTTCTTCTACGAGGCCCTTCCCGGGTACGAGGAAGTGGGGCGGCGCCGGGTGCTGCTGAACTGCTGGGGCGCGCTCAACGACCCCGAGTACTGCGACTTCACCTACCGCAACATGAGCGAGTGGGGCCGCCGGATGTTCGTCACCCCCGGCATCATCGTGGACGGCGAGCTCATCACCAACGACCTGGTGGACATCAACCTCGGCATCCGCATCCTGCTGGGTTCCTCCTACTACGACGACTGGGTCGGGATGGAGAAGTTCGTCGAGCGGGACCCGCTGGGCAATCCCATCGACGCCCGCCATCCCTGGAACCAGCACACCATCCCCGCGCCGCAGAAGCGCGACTTCGACGGCAACTACAGCTGGGTGATGTCGCCGCGCTGGTTCAACGGCACGGAACACCTCGCGCTGGACACCGGCGGAGGCCCGATCGCCCGGCTGTGGTCGACGGCGCTGAACGGACTGGTCGACATCGGCTACGTCCAGGCCACCGGCCACAGCGTGAAGATCAACCTGCCCCGGACGATGACCAAACCCGAGACCACCTTCGAGTGGAAGATCCCGCGCTGGAGCAACGCCATCGAGCGCAACCGCGCACGGACCTACTTCCAGGCCTATGTCGCGGCCGCCGCCCTGCACTTCGCCGAACAGGCGATGGAGGAGGTCAGGTCCGGCCACACCCAGACCTGGGAGAGCTTCGAGGTCCCCGACGAGTCCATCGGCGTCGGCTTCACCGAGGCCGTACGCGGGGTGCTGTCCCACCACATGGTGATCCGCGACGGCAAGATCGCCAACTACCACCCGTACCCGCCCACTCCGTGGAACGCCAGTGTGCGCGACTCCTACGGAACGCCCGGCCCCTACGAGGACGCCGTGCAGAACACACCCATCTTCGAAGAGAACCCGGTGGAGACCTTCAAGGGCATCGACATCATGCGCACGGTGCGCAGCTTCGACCCCTGTCTGCCCTGCGGGGTGCACATGTACCTCGGCAGCGGCAGGACCCTGCAGCAGACCCATGCTCCCACCGGCATGAGCGGACTGGGCGGCTGACCGGAGCGGTCCCGCCGGCGACCGGCAGGGAGGTGCGTCATGAGTGCGGCAGCGAAGGAACAGGAGCAGGTCGGCCGACGCGTCGAGGAACTCCTCGAGGCTCTCGACCGTACCGTCGGACCCGAGGCGCGCGACACCGCCGACGAACTCGTCCGTGCCCTCGTGGAGTTCTACGGTGCGGGCCTGTCCAGAATCATGGAACTGCTGGCGTCGGCGGAACCCGGCACGTCCCCCGTCGAGGTCCTCACCGACGACGAACTCGTCCGCGGTCTGCTGATCCTGCACGACCTGCACCCCGAGGACACCATGACCCGGGTGGGGCGCGCGCTGGACGAAGTGCGCCCGTACCTCGGCTCCCACGCCGGTGATGTGGACGTCATCGGTCTCGACCCGGACACCCAGATCCTGCGCCTGCGGCTGCGCGGCAGCTGCGAGGGCTGCCCGTCCTCGGCCCAGACGGTCCGCTGGACCATCGAAGGCGCGGTGGCCCGCGCCGCCCCCGAGGTCGCGGGGGTCGAGGTCGAGGGCGTCGAGCAGCAGCAGCCGGGCGAACCGGCGCTGCTCCAGATCTCCTCCCGGCCCCCCGATGCCCCCGGTGTGTCCGGTGCTCCCGGTGCTCCCGGTGCTCCCGGTGCCGCCGGGGCCGTGCCGGGCGGCGACGAGGACGTCCAGTGGCACACCCTCGACCGCCCGCCGCTGCCCGCCGTCGGCGAGAGCACCGTCCACGAGACCGCCGGGATACCACTGCTCCTCATCCGGCTCCCGGGCCACCTCTACGCCTACCGCGACCACTGCCCTGCCTGCGCCGCGCCGGTCCATGACGGCACGCTCGACGGCGAACTGCTGCGCTGTGCGCACTGCGCCGCGGAGTACGACGTCCACCGTGCGGGCCGGGGGGCGCGGGGACACCTGGAACCGGTCCCGCTGCTGGAGGAGGACGGTGGGATACGGGTCGCCCTGCCCGGTGTGCTGCAAGGAGCGGGACCGTGACCGCCCGCCCCGCACCGGACGCGGCGGACCCGGTGGGCAACCGGGCGCCCGCCCTTCCGGGCCTGCGCCGCTTCACCCGGCGTCCCGAACCGGGAGTGGAGCGCTGCGAACTGTGCGGCGAGCCGCTGCGCCAGGAGCACCGGCACCTGGTCGACATCCACAGCCGGGCGCTCAAATGCGCCTGCACGGGCTGCCATCTGCTCTTCACCCGCCCCGGCGCCGGTGGCGGACGGTTCCGCGCGGTCCCCGACCGCTACCTCGCGGACCCCTCGTTCACCCTCGACGACGCCGACTGGAACCGGCTTCAGATCCCCGTCGGCCTCGCCTTCTTCTTCCGCAACTCGGCAATGGACCGCCTCGCCGCCTTCTATCCCAGCCCCGCCGGCGCCACGGAGAGCGAACTGGACCCGGAGACCTGGCAGACCGTTCTCGGCGACAGCCGTCTCGCGGCCGTCCTCGAACCCGATGTGGAAGCCCTGCTGGTACGCCGTACCCACGACGAACCGGGGGAGTGCTTCCTCGTCCCCGTCGACGCCTGCTACGAGCTGGTGGGACGGATGCGGCTGCACTGGCAGGGCTTCGACGGCGGAGCCGAGGCGAGGGCGGACCTGGCGGCCTTCTTCGAACGGGTACGCGACCGGGCGCGCCCCTACGAGGAGGGGAGCGGGCCGTGACCGACCTGGCCTTCAGCTGCACGGACGTCCGCCCCGAGCCCTACGGGGCCGGACCGACCCTGCTCTTCCGGCTGCGTATCGAGGAGACCGAGGGCGCCCCCGTACACGCCATCGCCCTCCGCTGCCAGATACGGATCGAGCCCGTGCGCCGGCGCTACGAACCGGGGGAGGCGGAGCTGCTGGGCGACCTGTTCGGCGAGCCCGGCCGATGGGGCACCACTCTCAAGCCTCTGCAGTTCGCCCATACGTCCCTCACCGTCCCCGGCTTCACCGGCTCGACGGAGACGGACCTGCCCGTGGTGTGCACCTACGACATGGAGGTGGCCTCCGCCACCTACTTCCGGGCCCTGGCCGGTGGCGAGGCACCGCTGCTGATGCTCTTCTCCGGAACCGTGTTCAGCGGTGACCGCGGGTTCCGCGCCGAGCCGATCCCCTGGCACAAGGAGGCCCGGTTCCCGCTGCCGGTCCAGGTGTGGCGGCAGATGATCGAACAGTACTTCCCCAACTGCGGGTGGCTGCGGCTGCGCCGCGACTGCCTGGACTCCTTGCAGAGGTTCCGCTCGTCACGGGCGTTGCCGTCCTGGGAGCGCGTCGTCGAGGAACTGCTGCACACCGCCGAAACCGAGCCCCCGAAGGGAGCCGGCCGGGGCGGCCCGGACGGCGCCGGAGCCGAAGGAAGGGAGTGGGCGACATGACCACCGACACCGGTGCCGACGCCGTCGCCCGCGTCCTCGAAGGGTTCGCCGACGCCCGCACGGTCGCCGACGCCGTGCTCTTCGAGGGCTATGTGCTCTATCCCTACCGTGCCTCCGCCGGGAAGAACCGGCTGCGCTGGCAGTTCGGGGTCCTGGTCCCCCCGGCGTGGGAGGAGGCGGGCGGGGAGCACGCCGAGCAGCGCACCGATTGCCTGCTCGAACCGCGCAGAGCCGACCGGCTCCTGGCGGAGCTGCGCTTTCTCCACGTACGCCGCCGTACGGTCGAACGCCTCCACGCCGACGGCCGGTCCTTCGGGGACGTGCCCGAGCTGGAACTGCCCGACCGGGTGATCGTCCCCTGGGACGAGGGCGTGACCGAGCAGATCGAACTCTCGCTACCCCTCGCCGAGTTGGCTGTACCCGGGCACTCCGTGGCCTTCCACCGGCCCGAGTCGGTCGAGTACGAGCCGGTCCGGGACGGCGGCGGGCGGACCGTCGGCCGGATGGTGCGCACCCGGCAGCGGGTGGAGGGAGAGATCCGCCTCGCCGCCGAACCCGTGCCCGGCCCGTACGGCGCGATGCGTCTGACCGTGACCGTCCGCAACACCTCGCCGTGGGCTCCCGGCCCGGACAGCGGCCGGGACACGGCCCTGACGCACAGCCTGGTCGCGGCCCATCTGCTGCTGGGGCTGCCCGGCGGGCGCTTTCTGTCGATGACGGACCCGCCGCAGTGGGCGCGCCCCGCCGCCGAGGCCTGCCGCAACGAACACACCTGGCCCGTCCTGGCGTCCGGCCCCGACCACCGGGACGTCCTGCTCTCCTCGCCGATCATCCTCGAGGACCACCCGCGGATCGCCGACGAGAGCCCGGGGGCGCTGTACGACGCCACCGAGATCGACGAGATCCTCTCGCTGCGCACCGCGGCCCTCACCGAGCGGGAGAAGCGCGAGGCGCGCGGCACCGACGACCGGGCGGCCGACGTCATCGAGCTGGTGGACGACATGCCGGCGCCGGTGATGGAGCGGCTGCACGGCGCCATCCGGGGCCTGCGGGAGATCACGGAGGAGGAGACCGGCCCCTCGGACGGACCGGGGCGTCCGTCCGTACCGCGGTTGCCGACCGGTCCAGGACTGCCCTGGTGGGACCCCGGCAACGACCCCGAGGCCGATCCCGCGCGGGACGCCGTCCTCGTAGCGGGGCGGGCGGTCCGGGCGGGGAGCCGGGTGAGGCTGCGGCCGGGGCTGCGCCACACCGACGCCCAGGACATGTTTCTGCACGGCCGGTACGCCACGGTCGAGGCGGTCCTGCGCGATCTCGACGGCGAGGTCCATGTCGCGGTGGTGGTGGACGGCGACCCCGGCGCCGATGTCCGCCGCGACCAGGGACGCTTCCTCTACTTCAAGCCGGATGAGATCGATCCCCCGGACGAGGAGCGGCCTCTGACGGCGGCCGGGCCCGGGGAGGACGGATGACGAGCGCGCCCCGGCCCGCGGCCGCCACCGGGAACCGCACTCTGATCGCCGGGGTGGGCAACATCTTCCTGGGCGACGACGGCTTCGGCGTCGAGACCGTCCGCAGGCTCACCGGGCGACCGCTCCCCGGCGGAGTGGAGATCATGGACGTCGGCATCCGAGGGGTCCATCTGGCGTACCGGCTGCTCGACGGATTCTCCCGGCTCGTGCTGGTGGACACCACCGCTCGCGGCGCCGAGCCCGGAACGGTGTATCTGATCGACGCGACCGCACAGGCCCTGCCCTCGGCAGCGGCCCAGGCAGCCGCGCCTCTCGACGGCCACGGCATGGACCCCGCCTCCGTGCTGGCCCTGGCCGGAGAGCTGAGCGCCGGAGCGGGCGGGTCGGTCCCCGACCAGGTGCTGGTGGTGGCCTGCGAGCCGCTGTGCACCGAGGAGGGCATCGGCCTCAGCGCACCCGTCGCGGCCGCGGTCGATCACGCGGTCGGTCTGGTTCTGGAGGTCGCCGGACAGCCGTACCACGGCACCGGGGACAGCACGTCGCACAAAGGAGACCGGAATGGATCGGATATGGATCGGCGCGGCGGTGGCCGTGACGACACTGGGTACCGCGTACGTCCTGGCACGGACCCTGCCGGACATCCGGCGCTACCTCCGGATCCGCAGGATGTGACGCCGTGAGCACGCGCTTCGAGAACCTGAGGCCCGGGCAGGGCCTACGAGGGCCGGGTCGCCCGGCGGCCGGTCTTCGACGGCCTCGCCTCGGTTCCCGGCGCCCCCGCGGGCAGTTGGGCGTACCGCTCCAGGAAGACATGGAGCGTCTCGTGCAATTCGCCCAGGCGCAGGAACCACAGCGCCAGTTCCATGGCTCCCTGCGGGGTGATCTCGTACTGCCGCCGCGCCGGCCCGGTTTCCGACGCGCGCCACGAGGACGCGAGCATCCCTTCCTTCTCCATACCGCGCAGCAGGCGGTAGACGCTCGCCGACTCGCAGCCCGCCCAGCCGAACGCCTGCAGTCGCTGGAGCAGCTCGTAGCCGTGGTCGGGCCGCTCGGCCAGCAGCAGCAACAGGACGGGGACGATCAACCCGCGCCGTCCCGTTCCGTGAACGGTCATGGTGCAGGCCTCCTGCCGGAAAGCGCCAACCGCGGGGAAGGGGTCTCCTCCGTCCACCGTAGTGATCCGCAACGGGACCGGCGAGCGGTGGAGGTGAGGGGTCGTGCATGAGCTGTCCATCGCCCTGGCCATCGTGGCGCAGGTGGAGGAGGCGGCCCGGGCCCACGGAGCGCGGCGTGTCGCATCGCTGCGCGTCCGTATCGGCGAACTGTCCGGCGTGGTGCCCGACGCCCTCGCCTTCTCCTTCGGGCTGGCCACCGAAGGCACCGTGCTGGCCGGCGCGCAGCTGATCACGGAGCTGGTCCCGGCCCGCGCCCGGTGCGCGGAGTGCGGACGGGAGACCGCGCTCGGCGTGCCACCGGCCCTGTGGTGCCCCGACTGCGGCGAGCCCTTCACCGAAGTGCTGAGCGGACGCGAGCTGGACATCGGCGACGTGGTGCTCCACGACACCGACGACCCGCCCGGGACCGACGGACCCGAAGACGGCACCCCCGAGGAGGCAGCCCATGTGCCGAGTCGTTGACCTGCAACAGGCGGTGCTCGCCCAGAACGATGAGCGCGCCCTCGACCTGCGCCGCTATCTCGCGGACCGCGGCACGGCCGAGGTGAACCTGCTCTCCAGCCCCGGCAGCGGCAAGACGGCTCTGCTGGAACTGCTTCTCGCCCGCGCCGTCCGCCGGGGGGTCTCCTCGGCGGCGGTCACCGCGGATCTGGCCACCGAGAACGACGCCCGCCGCCTCGCCACCGCGGGCGCGCCGGTCAAACAGGTACTCACCGACGGCCTCTGCCATCTGGAGGCCGGCATGCTCCGGAGCCATCTGGAGGACTGGCTTCCGGACGGCACCCGCCTGCTGTTCGTCGAGAACGTCGGCAATCTGGTCTGCCCCGCCTCGTACGACCTCGGGGAGACCCTGCGGATCGTGCTCGGCTCGGTCACCGAGGGCGAGGACAAGCCGCTCAAGTACCCCACGGCCTTCGGCCTCGCCAACCTCGTGACGATCACCAAGACCGATATCGCCGACGCCGTCGCCTTCGACGCGGAGGCCTTCCACCGCCATGTCCAGCAGGTCAACCCCGGTGTGCCGGTCGTGGAGACCTCCGCCCGTACCGCGGCGGGCGTCGACGCACTGCTCGACGCGGTCCTCGCCGTCGCCGAGGGGGCCCCGGTCCACCAACCGCCGCTCGCCCGGACGCACCAGCAGCACATGCACCGGCACGACCATGCCGCACACGATGGTGGCGAGGACCACCACCACCCGGCGGCCGTACCCACCTAGCCGCAACGCTCCGAGGGACCCCCATGAGCCGCCCGATCACACGAACAGCCGCCCCCGCCGCCACCCCGGCGCGGGAGCGGCTCAGGGTGTCCGTGCGCGGAGTGGTGCAGGGCGTGGGCTTCCGGCCGTTCGTCTATGCCCTCGCCGGCGAACTGGGCCTCAGCGGCTATGTCACCAACACCCCCGAAGGCGTGGAGGCCGAGGTCGAGGGCCGCCCCGCCGACGTCGCCGCGTTCTGCGAACGGCTCGCCGGCCAGGCCCCTCCGCTCGCGGTCGTCGAGTCCGTCACCCACGAGGCCGTGCCGGGGCGCGGCGGAACCGGCTTCGCCATCCGCGCCTCCGAGGGCGGCACCGGGCGTACCCTCGTCTCGCCCGATGTGGCCACCTGCGACGCCTGCCTGGCCGAGTTCATGGACCCCGAGGACCGCAGATACCGGCACCCGTTCATCACCTGCACCCACTGCGGACCGCGGTTCACCGTCGTCACCGGCCTGCCCTACGACCGCGCCAGGACGACCATGGCGCGCTTCCCCCTGTGCGCCGACTGCGCCCGCGAGTACGAGGACCCGGCCGACCGCCGCTTCCACGCCCAGCCCGTCGCCTGCAACACCTGCGGGCCCCGCCTCCGGCTCGTCCGCCGCCGCGCCGACCCCCGCCCGCTCACCGGGGAGGACGCGCTCGCCGAGGCGCGGCGGCTCATCGCGGCCGGCTCCGTCGTCGCGGTCAAGGGCCTCGGCGGCTACCACCTGGCCTGCGACGCGGGCGATCCGGCCGCCGTACGCACCCTGCGCAAACGCAAGAACCGCGGCGACAAACCCTTCGCCGTGATGACCCGCTCCCTGGCCACCGTCGAACGGCTCGCCCATGTGGGCCCGGGGGAGAGGGAGCTGCTCACCGGCAGCCGCCGACCGGTGGTCCTGCTCCGACGCCGTACATCCGCGGAGACCGCGGCCGTGGCCGATGCCGTCGCGCCCGGCAGCCCCGACCTGGGCTTCCTGCTGCCCTACACGCCGTTGCACCACCTCCTCCTCGGCTTGCCCGGCGACCCGGAAGGCCCGGCGGTCCTCGTCATGACCAGCGGCAACCGCTCCGGAGAGCCCATCGTCACCGATGACGAGGACGCGCTCACCCGCCTCGAAGGGCTGGCCGACGCCTGGCTCACCCACGACCGACCCATCCACGTCCCCTGCGACGACTCGGTCGTACGCTTCTGCGGCGGCGAGGAGTTGCCGGTGCGCCGCTCGCGCGGCTACGCCCCCTTCCCCGTCGCCCTGCCCGTGCCCGTGGACCCGGCCCTGGCCGTCGGCGGGGATCTGAAGAACACCTTCTGCGTCGCGGAGGGCCGCTACGCCTGGCTGTCCGCACACGTGGGCGACATGGACGACCTGGCGACCCTGCACGCCTTCGAGACCGCCACCGGTCATCTGCGGGAACTGACCTCCGTCACACCCGAGTTGCTGGTCGCCGACCGGCACCCCGGCTACCGGTCGGGGCAGTGGGCGCAGCGCGGCGGGGCGGGACGGCCCCTGCGCCGGGTGCAGCACCACCACGCGCATGTCGCCTCCACCATGGCCGAACACGGCCTGGACGGTTCCTCCCCGGTCATCGGGGTCGCCTTCGACGGGACCGGGTACGGCGACGACGGCGCGGTGTGGGGCGGGGAAGTGCTGGTGGCCGACTACGACGGATTCCAGCGCTTCGCGCACCTGGCGTACGTCCCGCTGCCCGGCGGCGACGCGGCCGTACGCAACCCGTACCGGATGGCGCTCTCCCATCTGCGGGCCGCGGGGCTGCCGTGGGAGGAGGACCTGCCGTGCACGGCGGCCTGTCTCCCCGGTGAGCGCCGCCTGCTGGCCCGGCAGTTGGAGCGCGGCCTCAACTGCGTCCCGACCTCGAGCATGGGGCGGCTGTTCGATGCGGTGTCCTCGCTGGCCGGGGTCTGCCACCGCGTCGACTACGAGGCGCAGGCCGCCATGGAGTTGGAGAACGCGGCGCTGAAGCGCCTGGAGGACTGCGGCCCCGGATACCGGTTCGCCCTGGGGCCGGCAGCCGTCGAGGCGGGCGTGGTCCGGTCGGAAGCTGCCGGGCAGGGCCCCGTCGGGCTGGGTGAGGACGGCCCGCTGCTCGCCGACCCCGGCCCCGTACTCGCCGCGGCCGTGGAGGATCTGCGGTCCGGCGAGGCGGCAGGCCTGGTGGCGGCCCGTTTCCACCTCGCCGTGGCCGCTCTGGTGCACACGATCTGCGCGGCCGCCCGGGAGCGCACCGGTCTGGAGACCGTGGCCCTCACGGGAGGGGTGTTCTGCAACGCCGTGCTCACCGTGGCCTGCGCCGAGACGCTCGGCGCGGGCGGATTCACCGTACTGCGGCACCGGAAGGTGCCTCCCAACGACGGCGGCCTGGCCCTGGGCCAGTTGATGGTCGCCGCACGGTCCCGGTCCCGGCCTCCGGCGGAACACCCGCTGCCGACCGGTCCACAGGCGACGAGCTGAGGAGGAGCTATGTGCCTGGCCGTTCCCGGCAGAGTGCTGGAGATCGAAGAGCGTGACGGAACCCGGATGGCGCGCGTCGACTTCGGCGGCGTGGTCAAGGACGTGTGCCTGGAGTATCTGCCCGACATGCAGGTGGGCGACTACGCCATCGTGCATGTGGGCTTCGCCCTGCAGCGGCTGGACGAGGAGTCCGCCAAGCAGACGCTGGAGCTGTTCGAGAACCTCGGCGTCCTCGACGAGGAGTTCGGTGACGCCTGGGGCCGCGCCGCCAAGGAGGCAGGGGCCCAGCGCCCTGCCGACACCGACACCGGCCCCGGCAACGACCCGTCGAAGGAGGCACAGTCGTGAAGTACCTCGACGAGTTCAGTGACCCCGTACTGGCCAAGCGTCTCTTCGACGACATCCGCTCCACCGTCACCAGGCCCTGGTCGCTGATGGAAGTGTGCGGCGGGCAGACGCACTCGATCATCCGGCACGGTATCGACCAGCTGCTGCCCGACGGCATCCAGCTCATCCACGGACCGGGCTGCCCCGTGTGCGTCACCCCGCTGGAGATCATCGACAAGGCGCTGGACATCGCCGCCCGGCCCGACGTCATCTTCTGTTCCTTCGGCGACATGCTGCGGGTACCGGGCAGCGGCCGCGATCTGTTCAAGGTCAAGAGCGAGGGCGGGGACGTACGGGTCGTCTACTCGCCGCTGGACGCGCTGAAGATCGCCCGTGAGAACCCGGACCGGCAGGTCGTCTTCTTCGGAATCGGCTTCGAGACGACCGCACCCCCCAATGCGATGACCGTCTACCAGGCGCGGAAGCTCGGTATCGAGAACTTCAGCCTGCTGGTGTCGCATGTGCGGGTCCCGCCGGCGATCGACGCCATCATGAACTCGCCCGACTGCCGGGTCCAGGCCTTCCTCGCCGCGGGACACGTCTGCACGGTGATGGGGATCCAGGAGTACCCCGGACTCGCCGAGCGGCACCGGGTCCCGATCGTGGTCACCGGCTTCGAGCCGCTGGACATCCTCGAGGGCATCCGCCGCGCCGTACGTCAGCTGGAGGCGGGCGAGCACACGGTGGACAACGCCTACCCGCGGGCGGTCCAACCGGACGGCAGCCCGGCCGCCAAGGCGATGCTCGCCGATGTCTTCGACGTCACCGACCGCGCCTGGCGGGGCATCGGCATGATTCCCGACAGCGGATGGCGGCTGTCGGAGAAGTACCGCCACTACGACGCCGAGCACCGGTTCGCGGTGACCGGCATCACCACGCAGGAGTCCACGGTCTGTCGCAGCGGCGAGGTCCTGCAAGGGCTGATCAAGCCCCATGAGTGCGCGGCCTTCGGCAAGCAGTGCACCCCGCGCAATCCCCTCGGCGCGACGATGGTGTCCAGCGAGGGCGCCTGCGCCGCGTACTACCTCTACCGCAGGCTGGCCGAGCCGCCCGCGTCCACGTCGACGGAGGAGGAGGCGACTTCCGTTGGTTGATCCGACCGGCACACATGTCGCGCAGCTGCACGACGCCATTCCGCAGGTGGGTGCCGCGGCCGACCCGGCGGCCGCACCGGACTTCTCCGGCTGGACCTGTCCGGCCCCGCTGCGCGACCAGGAGAAGGTGGTGATGGGACACGGCGGCGGCGGGGCGCTGTCCGCGGAGCTCGTGGAGCACCTGTTCGCCCCGGCCTTCGGCGGCGAGGAGCTCGCCGAACTGGGGGACTCGGCCACCTTGAGGATCGGTGGAGCACGGCTCGCCTTCTCCACCGACTCCTTCGTGGTGCGGCCCCTGTTCTTCCCCGGCGGGAGCATCGGGGACCTCGCGGTCAACGGCACGGTCAACGACCTGGCGATGAGCGGCGCGCGCCCGGCCTATCTGTCGTGCGGTTTCATCCTGGAGGAGGGAGTCGAGCTCTCGGTCGTCGGCCGGGTGGCACAAGCTCTCGGCGCCGCCGCCAAGGAGGCGGAGGTCGTGGTGGCCACCGGCGACACCAAGGTCGTCGACGCCGGGCACGGGGACCAGATCTTCATCAACACCTCGGGGATCGGGGTGATCCCCGAGGGCGTGGACATCCGGCCACAGCGCGCCAGGCCGGGAGACGTGGTGATCGTGAGCGGTGCGCTCGGATCGCACGGTGTCGCGATCATGAGCGTCCGCGAAGGCCTGGAGTTCGGGGTGGAGATCGAGAGCGACACCGCCGCCCTCGCCGGGCTCGTCGACACCATGCTCGGCGCCTGCCGGGACCTGCACGTCCTGCGCGACCCCACGCGCGGCGGCCTCGCCACCACCCTCAACGAGATCGCCGCGGCATCGGGGGTGGGCGTCACCCTCCAGGAGCGGAGTCTCCCGGTACCGGACGCGGTGGCCAACGCCTGTGCGTTCCTCGGCCTCGACCCGCTGTACGTGGCGAACGAGGGCAAGCTCGCCGCCTTCGTGCCCCGGGAACACGCCGAGGCCGTCCTGGCGGCCATGCGCTCCCACCCCCACGGAAAAGAGGCAGTGATCGTCGGCGAGTGCGTCGAGGAACACCCCGGCATGGTGGTGGCGGCCACCGGCCTCGGCGGCACCCGCGTGGTCGACGTACCGCTCGGCGAACAGCTGCCGCGTATCTGCTGACCCATGGAACACAGGAGGCGAAACGGTCATGGCCAAGGACAAGCACCCGCCCGCGGGTGAAGGCCCCACCCGCCACAAGGGCAAGGAACAGCACGGTTGGGCACCCGATGCGGGCAAGGCTGACGAGGAGGTCGCGAAGAGCGCGCGGCGGTCCTTCGAAACCGGCAAGCACGGCGGTGGACGTGGCAAGGGCCGCGAGGAGTCGCAGGAGGAGAAGCACGGCACCACCGAGGCCGGCCGGAGCGACACGCGCGGCGGCGAGGAGACGGGCCGCTCCAAGAAGGGCTTCGAACCCACCGGCCCCAAAGGACGGTCCCGTCGGCCTGCCGGACGGACCAAGGGCGAGGAGTGGAGCGGCGTCGGCGAGAAGCCGCCCCCCGTTCCGAAGGCGAACGAGGACAAGGACGAGTAGGGGTGTGCCCTCCGTGTTGAGGGCACACTCTGTCGCCGGCGGGCGTGACCGGCAGAGCCGGTTCACCGCCGTAGGGATGGTAGTCGGGCTGACTGAGTGCCACGGCTCGAATCCCTGGCGCCCGACGGGGAATTGAGCGAGCATCGGGGCGTGCGGATCGACATCGTGGCCTACGACCACCCCGACGCGTCCCGGCTGGTCGACGCGGCCCAGCAGGATGAGGCGGACCGCTACGGGGACGTGGACAGGACGCCGGTCCACGCGGCCGAATTCGCTGTGCCGCTCGGTCTGTTCCTGGTCGGCTACCTCGGCGGGACGGCCGTGGCCTGCGGCGGATGGCGTGTCCATGGCTCCGACGCCGCCGAGCTCAAGCGCCTGTACGTGGCGCCGCCCGCACGTCGCAGGGGATGTG
>NZ_JBQQBW010000030.1:0-71754 GCF_052245415.1 Streptomyces sp. 8N706
ACCGCGACATCACCGGCGAAGGCCCGCGAGACGGTCTGATCCATCGTCGCCTTCAGCGAGGCGCCGAAGACGGTGAAGAGGGAGACCACCGCGACACCGATCATCAACGCGGTGGCGGTGGCGGCCGTCCGCTTGGGGCTGCGCAGGGCGTTGCGCAGCGCCAGTGAGCCATTGACTCCGCGGAGACGGGCGAGCGGAGCCCCCAGGATCCGTACGGCGCGGGTGGACGCGACCGGCCCGAGCACCACGAACGCGCCCAGGGTGAGCGCCGCTCCGGCCGCGGTCGGCACGATCGACCGACCGGAGGCGACGCCGAACACGGTCAGTCCGGCACCGGCGGCGAGGGCCAGGAGGTCCGTGACCGCCCGGGCCCGGGAAGCGCCGGTGCCGTCGACGGCCGTCTCGCGCAGGGCGGCCAGCGGCGCCGTCCGGCCTGCCCGCAGGGCAGGCAGCAGGGCCGAGCCGAGGCAGACCACGACGCCGACGGCGAGCGGCAGCAGCAGCGAGACCGCGCCGATGACGAGCCCGCTCTCGGGGAAGGGGAATCCGACCGCGGGGAAGAGTGCCTGCAGACCGGCCGCGACACCGATGCCGCCGAGCAGCCCGGCGAGCGAGGCGAGGACCGCGACGACCGCCGCCTCGGCGAAGGTGGCGGCGGCCACCTGGCGGCGGGACGCCCCCAGGGCCCGGAGCAGCGCGTTCTCCCGAGTGCGCTGGGCGACGACGATCGCGAACGTGTTGTGGATGCTGAAGACCGCCACGACCAGGGCGATCCCCGCGAAGACCAGCAGCAGGGTGGTGAACAGGGTGAGGAACTGACCGGTCACCAGATCGAGGTTCTCCTCGGTCGATTCCTGTCCGGTGATGGCCTCGGCGCCCTGCGGCAGCACCGGTTCGATGGCATCGACGAGCTGCTGCTGGCCGATGCCCGGATCCGCGCGCACCTGAAGGCTCGCGGCCCGGCCGGGCTCGAGGGCGAGATACCTCTCCGCGTCCGCGAGCGTCATCCCGGTGAAGGTCACCTTCCCCATACCGTCCTCGCCGCCGAAGGTGGCCAGTCCGACGACCGTCACCGTCATCGGGTCGGGCGTACGGAGCACGGTCCGGTCGCCGATGTCCAGCCCACCGGCCTTCGCCGCCCCGCGGTTGATCACGACCTCGCCGGATGCGCGCGGCTCGTGGCCCTCGGCGACGCGGTACGGGTTGAGCCGGGGATCGTCGATCCAGTTCCCCGCCAGGGTGGGCGGGCCCTGCCCGCCCACCGGCTTTCCGTCGCCGCCGACGAGTTGGCCCGCGCCCTGGACGACCGGCACCGCGGCGGCGACGCCCGGCACCTTCTCGATCCTGTCGGCGAGGGAGCCGGCGATGGGCTGCCGGGTGCCCTGGCCCTCACCGGGAACCGTGATGACGTCGGCGCTGCGCACGACCGCGTCGGTGCCCTTCGCGGCGTTGCCGAACATGGTGTCGAAGCCTGCGCGCAGCGTGTCGCCCATCACGAGCGTGCCGCAGAGGAAGGCGACGCCGAGCAGCACGGCCACGAAGGTGCCGGCGAAGCGACGTTTGTGGGCGCGCAGCGAGGCGTAGCTGATGCGCAGAGGGGCGCGGACGGTGCTCATGTCGTCACCGGACCGGCTTCGTGGTCGACGGCCCGGAGGCCGGGCGCTCCTCGGCGCGGGCCGCCGAGTCCGCCGTATCCGGCAGGAAGCGCTGCATCCGGTCGAGTACGCGCTCCGCGGTCGGCCGTGCCATCCGGTCGACGAGGCGGCCGTCGGCGAGGAAGACGACCTCGTCGGCGTGGGCCGCGGCGACCGGGTCGTGGCTCACCATGACGACGGTGCGGCCCATGTCGCGTACGGCGCGGCCGAGCAGGCGCAGGACCTCCTCACCGGAGCGGGAGTCGAGGTTGCCGGTCGGCTCGTCGGCGAAGACGACATCGGGGCGCCCGGCGAAGGCACGGGCGACGGCGACGCGCTGCTGCTGGCCGCCGGAGAGCTCACTGGGCCGGTGGTGCAACCGGTCCCGCAGGCCGACGACATCGATGAGGGCATCGGTCCACTCCCGGTCGTCCCGCCGCCCGGAGAGATCCTGGGGAAGCGTGATGTTCTCGGCGACCGTCAGGGTCGGTACGAGGTTGAAGGACTGGAAGACGAAACCGATGCGCTCACGGCGCAGCAGGGTGAGCCTACGGTCGTCGAGGCTGCTCAGATCGGTGCCCGCGATGAAGGCGGACCCGGAGGTGAGGGTGTCGAGACCGGCCGCGCAGTGCATCAGGGTGGACTTGCCGGACCCGGACGGGCCCATGATCGCGGTGAAGCGGCCGACGGGGAAGTCGACGCTCACCCCGTCCAGGGCCCGCACCGGGGTGTCGCCCGTGCCGTAGACCTTGACGGCGTCGACGACACGGGCGGCGATCGCGGAGGCATGCTGGGGGGCCGGAGCGGGGGCGTGCCGGGGGGCCGGGGTGGGTGCGGTCATGCCGCACCGCCCTTGTGACGGCCGAACTCCTCGTCCAGGACGGAGAGCCGGCGCCAGTACTCGTCCTCGTCGATCTCCCCGGCGGCGAACCGGCGGCCGAGCAGATACAGCGGCGAGTTCTCGTCGTGCGTCGCGGGGCGCGGCTGCCACGGGGCGCGGCCACGGCCGGGGAAACGCCCGCGCCAGACCGTGCGGCGGAGCAGGATGACGACGCCGGCCACGGCGAGCGCCCAGATCAGGGGGAAGAAGAGGATCCACGGGCCGGGCCCGCCGCCGTCGTAGGCGATGTTCGCCAGGGTGTCCATGGTGGTTCAGCTCCTCGGTAGCGGTGTCGTGCTCACTGCCGAGAATCGCCGCGGAGGGGGCCCACGTCGTCGTACGCCTGTCGGCTCCTGCACTACCTCCCGGGGAGTAGGGCGGTCGCGGAGCTGCCGCCGGGACGCGTACGACGGGGCAGGGTTCACGGCTCCTGGGAGTGCCCGGCCACGGCTCGGGAGTGCCCGGGGCTTCCGCGTACCGCTCTCGGCGCAATTCCCCCGCCTGCGGCTCCGGTCGGAGAGCCTCAGCGCCGAAGGCGGCGGGCCACCGGGCAGGGACGTCCGAGGCCGCGGCGGGGAGTCCTGGTGACAGGCGCAGGCGCGAGGCCCGCGGTTACGCGCCGAGCGCCGCCAGCGGGTCGTCGAGCACCGGCTGCCAGGCCAGCTCCGCCGCGCCCACCAGACTGTTGTGCTCCAGCGTGCACGCCAGGATGGGGACGCCCCCGCTCCGCCCCCACAGACTCCGGTCGGCGACCACGGCACGCAGCCGCTCCGGGTCCGCCTCGAGCAACTCGCGGTGGAGTCCGCCGAGGATGATCCGGTCCGGGTTGAGGATGTTCACGAGCCCGGCGAGGCCGAGGCCCAGACGGTCGGTGAGCATCTCGGCGGCGGTCCGTACGGACGCGTCCTCGTACTCCGTGCGGAGCAGGTCGCGGGCCTGCTGAAGCAGCGACGGCTCGGGGCCGGGGGCACGGCCCGCGGCTGTGAGGAAGGCGAGCGGATCGGCTTCCACATCGAGGCAGCCCCGGCTTCCGCAGTAACAGGCCCGGCCCTCCGGATTGACCGTCAGATGGCCGACCTCGAGCGCGAGGCCCGCACTGCCGCTGTGCAGCCGTCCGTCGAGCACGAGGGCGCCGCCGACCCCCCGGTGGCCCGTGGCCACGCACAGGAGGTCCCGCGCGCCGCGGCCCGCTCCGTGCCGGTGTTCGGCGAGCGCGGCGAGGTTGACGTCATTGCCCGTGAAGGCGGTGATGCCGCTGTCCGCCGCGCCGAGGATGCCCGCCTCCCGTACTCGCTCGGTGAAGACGTCGCGTACGGGGGCGCCCGCGGGCCAGGCGAGATGCAACGGGTTGAGGGCGGTCCCCTCCGGTTCCGCGACGGCCGACGGCACGGCGAGGCCCGCGCCGAGGCAGCGTCGGCCACTGGCGCGCAGCAGTTCCGCGCCGGCGTCGACGACCGCGCTGAGGACGTGCACGGGGTCCGCGGGCACGGTCATGCAGCCGGGGGTGGTGGCGACGATCCGTCCCCCGAGGCCGACCAGGGCGGCACGGAAGCCGTCGGCGTGCACCTGGGCGGCGAGCACGACCGGCCCGGCGGGATCGACCGCCAGCCGGTGCGAGGGGCGGCCCTGCGAACCGGCGGCGGCGCCCGGCCGGGAGTCGACCTGGATCAGTCCGAGCGTCTCGAGTTCGGCGGCGACGGCGCCCGCGGTGGCGCGGGTCACGCCCAGCTCCGCGGTCAGCACGGCGCGGGTGGGCGCGCGGCCGGTGTGTACGAGCTCCAGGGCCGGTCCGAGGGCACTACGGCCTCTCTCCAGGCGTGTTGTCCGAGTCAGGGTCACACCTCTATTCTGACTTTGTGCCGAGCCTAAACAAAATACGGACGGCCCTTCCGGGGGGACAGCGCGGCGACACCGCGGATCCTGCCCTGAACCGCCTCCGTACCGCCCTGACCGCATTCTTCGCCCTCGACGGATTTCTGTTCGCCGGCTGGGTCGTCCGCATCCCCGCGATCAAACAGCAGACCGCCGCCTCCACGGGCGACCTCGGGCTGGCTCTGCTGGGGGTCTCGGCGGGCGCGGTGGCGACCATGATGGTCACCGGACGGCTGTGCGCCCGCTTCGGCAACCACCCGGTCACCGTCGCCACCGGCCTGCTGCTCTCGCTCAGCATCGCGCTGCCCCCGCTCACCGGCTCCGCGCTCGCCCTCGGGCTGGTCCTGCTCGTCTTCGGAGCGGCGTACGGCGCGATCAACGTGGCCATGAACAGCGCTGCTGTCGATCTGGTCGCCGCGCTGCGACGGCCCGTCATGCCGAGCTTCCACGCCGCCTTCAGCCTCGGCGGCATGCTCGGCGCGGGCCTCGGCGGCCTGCTGGCGGGCCATCTCTCCCCCACCCGCCATCTGTTGCTGCTCACCCTCGCCGGCCTCCTGCTCACGGCTGCCGCGGGCCGCACGCTGCTCGCGCACCCGGCGCCGCGCAGGAAGCGGCGGGAGAACCGGAGCGAGGCACCCTCCGGCGGACGCCTCTCGGGCCCTCACCGCCGGTTGGTCGCCGTCTTCGGTCTCATCGCCCTGTGCACGGCGTACGGGGAGGGTGCGCTGGCCGACTGGGGCGCACTCCATCTCGAACAGGACCTGGGCGCACACCCCGGGGTGGCCGCCGCGGGGTACTCCGTCTTCGCGCTCACCATGACCGTGGGACGACTCACCGGCTCCGCGGTCCTCGAACGGCTCGGCCAGACACGGGCGTTGGTCGCGGGCGGAGCGATGGCCGCGGCGGGCATGCTGCTCGGCGCCCTCGCGCCGTCCGTATGGCTCGCGCTCGCGGGGTTCGCGGTCACGGGCCTCGGGCTGGCCAACATCTTCCCCGTCGCCATCGGGCGAGCGGGGGCACTGGCCGGACCGAGCGGGGTCGCCGCCGCGTCCACGCTCGGATACGGCGGGATGCTGCTCGGTCCGCCGGCCATCGGCTTCCTCGCGGACGGCTTCTCGCTGCCCGTCGCGCTCACCACGGTGGCGCTGCTCTCCGGGGTGGCGGCGGTCGTCGCCTACGCCGTCCGGGGCGCGGGCCGGACGGTCGGCGACTGAGCGCGCGGGAGGGGGGCCGAGGTTCCTGACGGCGCCCGGGTACTGACCGCGGACCGTCCGGCGCCGAGTACCCAAACTCCGGGCGGTGGCCGACCGCTGGGAGGTACCGCACTCCGGACGCCAGGCCATCGGCACGGACCCTCGGGACTGGCGCTCCCGACTGACCCTCGGAGATCGCCCGGACCTGGAGCCTCAGGCGCCGGTGTGCCGCTCGGCCAGCATGCGAGCGAGAACGGCACGCTGCAGCGGCAGCACCTCGGCGTGCCGCGCACGACCCTCGTCGGTTAGGACGACGCGCACGCCGCGCCGGTCCTCGCTGCACATGTCGCGCTGCACCAGACCGTCCTTCTCCAGCCGGCCGATGAGCCGGGAGAGCGCGCTCTGACTGAGATGGACGCGGTCGGCGAGTTCCTGGACACGATAGGAGCAGCCGCCGTCCTCCCCGCTGCCCTCGGCGAGCACGTCGAGGACCTCGAAGTCACTGGCGCCGATGCCGTGCCGATGCAGCTCACGGTCGAGTTCGCACACGGTGTGCGCGTGGACGGCGAGGATGTCCCGCCACTCCTCCACGATCACTCGCTCGGCCTTCTTGGCTGCCATGCCCGTACCGTACCAGAAATCACCCCTTCGTTGCACAGGAATTAAATGCGCTTGCATTCAATGCGTGTGCATGTAGTGTGGTCCGTATGACCTCTCCGTCCCCTCTTCCCGCCCCGCAGACGCAGTGGAGCCCACGCCTCTGGGGCACCCTGCTCGTGCTCTGCGCGGCGATGTTCCTCGACGCGCTCGATGTGTCGATGGTCGGTGTCGCCCTGCCGTCCATCGCCGACGATCTCGATCTGTCCACCGCGTCCCTGCAGTGGGTCGTCAGCGGCTACATCCTCGGTTACGGCGGCCTGCTGCTGCTCGGTGGCCGGGCGGCGGACCTTCTCGGCCGCCGCCGGGTCTTCCTCGTCGCCCTCGCGGTGTTCGCGGTGGCGTCCCTGTTCGGGGGGCTCGTGGACTCCGGTCCGCTGCTGATCGCCAGCCGCTTCGTCAAGGGCCTCAGCGCCGCGTTCACCGCCCCCGCCGGCCTCTCGATCATCACCACGACCTTCGCCGAAGGCCCGGTGCGCAACCGTGCGTTGAGCATCTACACCACCTGCGCGGCCACCGGGTTCTCCATGGGGCTGGTGCTCTCAGGCCTGCTCACCGAGGTCAGCTGGCGGCTGACCATGCTGCTGCCCGTGCCCGTCGCGCTGGTGGCGTTGCTCGTGGGCGTCACCCTGATCCCGAAGAGCCCCCGGGACGGCGGCAGGCGCAGCTACGACGTGCCCGGTGCGCTCACCGGCACGGCGGCGATGCTGCTCCTCGTCTTCACGGTCGTCCAGGCTCCCGAGACCGGCTGGGGCACGCCCCGCACGCTGCTGTCCTTCCTCGCCGTGGCCGCGCTGCTCACCCTCTTCGTCATCATTGAGCAGCGGACCGCGCACCCGTTGATCCGTCTCGGACTGCTGCGCTCCGGGAGCCAGATACGGGTGAATCTCGGCGCCGCCGCCTTCTTCGGCTCCTACGTCGCATTCCAGTTCCTCGTCACCCAGTACATGCAGTCGCTGCTGGGCTGGACCGCCTTGCAGACGGCGCTGGCCTTCCTGCCCGCCGGTGCGCTGGTGGCCCTGTCCTCCACGAAAATCGGCGGAATCGTCGACCGGTTCGGCACCCCGCGGGTCATCGCGACCGGCTTCGCCCTGCTCGTGGTCGCCTACACCCTCTTCCTGCGGATCAGCCTGACCCCGCAGTACGCAGTGGTGATCCTGCCGTCGATGCTGCTGCTCGGCGCCGCCTGCGCACTCGTCTTCCCGTCGCTCAACATCCAGGCCACCAACGGCGTGGAGGACCATGAGCAGGGGATGGTGTCGGGCCTGCTGAACTCATCGATCCAGATAGGCGGCGCGATCTTCCTGGCCGTCATCACCGCGGTGGTGACCTCGGACGGCGCGGGAGGCGGCTCCCCGCAGCAGGTGCTCGACAGCTTCCGGCCGGGTCTGGTCGTGGTCACGGTCATAGCGCTCGCCGGACTGCTGATCACCCTCGGCGGGCTGCGGAGCAGGCCGCCGCATCAGACCATCGTGGTGGCGAAGTCCGTTCGGCCGGAGGCCGACGCGGAGCGCGTGACGGCCCACGACGGCAGCTGACCACCGGCCGTGTCGCCCGCGGTCTGCCGCCGCCACGGGGAGTGGCAGACTGCGGGCATGCCCCGCTCCCGTACTCAGGCCGAACGCGACGCGAAGACCGTCGAGATGATGTTCGCCCTCGTCACCGGTGCGGCGCTCGCGGCCGTGCTCTTCCTGGCTGTGGCGAGTCCTGCGCTGCTGGGAGAGCTACCCCGCCGCGAGGAGGAACCGCTGCTCGAGGCGGCCGCGGTCACGGCCGCTGCGGGCGGCCTGATACGGGTGGTGCGGGTGCTGCGGCGTCAGCCGAGCCAGCCGGGGCGGACCAAGCCCGACTCGTAGGCGAGGACGACCAGTTGGGCGCGGTCTCGGGCACCCAGTTTCACCATGGTCCGGCTCACATGCGTCTTGGCCGTGAGCGGGCTGACGACCAGACGGCGAGCGATCTCCTCGTTGGACATCCCGATCCCCACCAGAGCCATGACCTCCCGTTCCCGCTCGGTGAGCCCGCTCAGCCCCTCTGCCGCCGCGGGCTGCTTCGAGCGCGCCGCGAACTCCGCGATCAGGCGCCGTGTCACCCCCGGTGAGAGCAGCGCGTGGCCGTCCACCACGGCGCGTACGGCGCGCAGCAGTTCCTCCGGCTCGGTGTCCTTCACCAGGAATCCGGAAGCTCCGGAGCGGATGGCTTCGAAGACGTACTCGTCCAGCTCGAAGGTGGTGAGCATGACGACCTTCACCTGCTCCAGCGCCGGCTCCTCGCTGATCCGGCGGGTGGCCGCCAGGCCGTCCAGCTCCGGCATGCGGATGTCCATCAGCACGATGTCCGGACGGAGTTCGCGCACGAGCGCCAGAGCTTGGCCACCGTCCGCGGCCTCGCCGACGACCTCGATGTCGGGCTGGGCGTCGAGCAGCGCGCGGAAGCCGGCCCGGACCAGCAGCTGGTCGTCGGCGAGCAGTACGCGGATCACGGAGTCTCCCTTTCCGGAGCGGGGGCCACGGTCGGCGGGGCCGGGTCCCCGGCCACCGTAGCCGCCGCTCCGAGGGGGATGCGGGCAAGGACGCGGAACCCCCCGTCGGGGCGCGGGCCCGCCTGGAGGGTGCCACCGAGCGCCGCGGCTCGCTCCCGCATTCCGACCAGGCCGTTCCCACCGCCGCTGTCTCCACCCGCCGTCACCGGGCCGTCGTCGTCCACCCGGATCTCCAGCTGCCGTGGTTCATGGCTCAGCAGAACCCTGGCCGTGCGCGAGCCGGAGTGGCGCACGACGTTGGTCAGGGCCTCCTGCACGATCCGGAAGGCGGCGAGATCGACACCGGCCGGCAGCTCGGTCCGTACGCCTTCGGTCGTCACATCCACCGTCAGCCCTGCGCCGGACGCCTGCTCCGTCAGCTCGGGCAGCCTGGCCAGCCCCGGGGCGGGGGAGCGCGGGGCGTCGCCGGGTGTGCGCAGGGTGTCGAGGACCTGCCGGACCTCGCCGAGCGCCTCCTTGCTGGCCGCCTTGATGGTGGTCAACGCGGTACGGGCCTGCTCCGGTTGCTGGTCGAGGAGCGCCAGACCGACGCCTGCCTGGATGTTGATGACCGAGATGCTGTGGGCCAGGACGTCGTGCAGCTCGCGAGCGATCCGCAGCCGCTCCTCGTCGGCGCGGCGGCGCTCGGCCTCCTCCCGTTCGGCCCGCTCACGGGCCGTCCGCTCACGGCGGACCCGGGCCAGCTCCGAACCGGCGACGATCGCGACCGCCCAGGCGGCGATGACCCCTTCCTGGTCCCATGGCGCCGGGCCGTCATCGCCCGGCGGCAGCCAGCGGTAGAGCCAGTGGGCGATGAGCAGATGGCCTGCCCAGAGCATCACCAGCGCGGACCAGGCGGCCGGGCGGTGACCGGCGACGATGGCGGTGAAGCAGGCGATGACGACACTGAACAGGATCGGGCCGAGCGGGTACCCGGCACCGAGATACAGCATCGCCGCGGCGGACGCGCCGAAGACCGCGACCCGCGGATATCGATGGCGTACGAGCAGCACGGCCGGGCCGATGAGCAGCAGAACGCGGGCGAAGGTGTCGAGCGGCGCCCGGTCCGGCTGTTTCTGCCCCGCGAAGTGGGACCCCGCCATCTGGACGACGGCCACCGCGACCGAGACGGCGAGGACGGGGAGCCAGGACAGCCGTCCGGCAGGCAGCCCCCGCCATCGCTGCCACACCCGCCCGTCGTACGCCCCGCCCTCCGCCTCCGGCGCCCGTCCCTCGGTCATACGGGCAACGCTAGACCGGGCCGGGTCCGTGCGGCGTCAACCGGGCGTGGTGATCACGCCTACTCCCCGCGGAGTACGCCGCCCCGCTCGGTACTGCGCCACCTCCCCGCGGAATGCCTGCCGCCGCGTATCGCATGGGCCCCGCCCGGGCTCGGTGCCCGGACGGGACTCACGTGAGCTGTTTGTAGAAGAAACAGCAGTCCTTCGGGGTGCCGGCCGGGTCGGTGGCGTAGTCGGGGACGACGCCGTAGCGGGTCCAGCCGGCGGTGCGATAGAGGCGCTCGGCGGCGCTGCCGGTCTCGGTGTCCAGGAGCAGGAGCGTGGCTCCTGCTCCGGCGGCGGCCTGTTCGGCGGTGGTGAGGAGTGCGCGGCCCAACCCCCGGCCACGGGCGTCGCGGCGGACCATCAGCTTGACGATCTCAGCGCGGTGCCGGCCGTTGGGCTTGCGCTCGAGGACGAGGCTGACGGTTCCGGTGATGCCGTCGGGCCCGTGGGCCGCCCAGACGCGGAGGCTGCCGTCGTCGACAGCGGGCTGCCGGGTGTGCCACCAGGCCTCTGCCGCGCTCTGGTCGAAGGGGTCCAGAAAGCCGAGGGAGTCACCGGAGGCGACGGCATCGGCGAGAACATCGGCCAAGCCTTTCACGCTGTCGCGAAACTCGTCGGGAGACAGACGGAAGATGTCCATCGTGGCTCCTTCGCTCTCTGCGAGGTACGGGGGGTACGGGGGTACGGGGCCGGGGAGGCCGCGACGGTTCGTACCGCTCACGGCGGGACGATCACCAGGGCGTACCGGACCGGGTCGGGTCCCGGGCAGCGGAACCGCGAACGGTCCCACACCCGGAAACGCAGGCAGTCCCCTGCCCCGACCTCGTGCACACCACCGCCGACGGTGATCTCCAGTGCGCCCTCCAGGACCCAGATGTGCTGCTCCAGGCCGGGCACGGGCGGCCCGTCGTAGGAAATGTCCGCGCCCGGCCGCAGGGTGCCCTCGACGATCTCGCAGCGCAGCCCGGGGTGGGGTGGCGACACCGACCGCCGGCTGAAGCCCGAGGTCGCGTCCCGCCACACCACCTGCCGGTCGGCCCGCACCAGTTGCGGGGGCTCCGACTCCACCTCGGCCAGCAGCTGCGACATGGTCCGCTCGTACACCGAGCACAGTCGGCCGAGCAACGCCGCCGTCGGGCTGATCTCCGCCCGCTCCAGCCGCGACAGCGTCGAACGGCTCACCCCGGTGCGCCGCGCCAGCTCATCCAGTGACCAGCCGTGCTCCACGCGCAGCGTGGCGAGCCGGCCCGCCAAGCGGGCCTCGAGTGGCTCCGGGCCCGGCTTCTGAGCTCCTCGCCCCTCGCTGTCTCTCATATGCGAGAAGATATCCCAGATATGGGAGGCGGACATGGGGTTCCGCACAAACAAGCGCGTCCGCGGGGCTGCACACAGAGTTCACGGCGAGGCCCGGTGCGAGGCGAGGGGATGATGCACTCACAACGTGAGCAGCGCTCCCACCATCCGCGGAGGTCACGATGGCGCATTACCTCAAGCCCGGCCCGCTCGGCACCCGCTTCAACGCCGCCGTCGGCTGGCTCGCCCGCCACGGCATCAGCATCTTCGGATCGGCCGAGCTCGCCGTACTCGGCCGTACGAGCGGCGAGTGGCGGCGTATCCCCGTCAACCCGCTGGACGTCGAGGGCAGCCAGTACCTGGTCTCCGCGCGCGGCCACTCCCAGTGGGTCCGCAATCTGCGGGCGGCGGGCGGCGGCGAACTGCGGGTGGGCCGCAGAGTCCGCCGCTTCACAGCCGTGGAGCTCCCCGACGGCGACGCCAAGGCCGTCGTCCTGCGCGTCTATCTCAAGCGCTGGGGCTTCGAAGTGGGAACGTTCTTCGGCGAGATCAATGCCAAGTCCTCCGACGAGGAAATCCTCCGGGCCGCCCCCAGGCACCCGGTCTTCCGCATCACAACGGCCGAGTGACCTCGGCCTGATCTGCTTCACCCGGCCCGGCTGCCGCCTCCCCGGCTCCGGCCCCTCCGGCCCCGGTCCGGCCGGGCTCGATGCGATCCAGGGCCATCAGGGCCCGCCGCGCCATCGGACGGGTCCGTACGATCTCGGCGAGCGTCGTACCGCCACGGGTGATCTTCGCAAAGGCGTTCCAGGCCGGGCGGAATCCGGTGATCGCCGCGTGCAGCAGCCCCGGCCGCCGCTCGAAGACGGCCAGCATCCTGCGCCCGACGCCCATCTCGACGCCGAGCCCCGCCTTGATGGCGAAGGCGTAGTTGAGGGCCTGGCGGCGGGCGTCCACGCCGTCGTGCGCCTCCGCGACCCGTACCGCCCACTCCCCCGCGAGCCGCCCCGAGCGCAGTGCGAAGGAGATGCCCTCACGGGTCCAGGGCTCCAGCAGCCCCGCCGCGTCGCCGCACACCAGCACCCGGCCCCGTGAGAGCGGCGAGTCGTGCGCCCGGCAGCGGGTCAGATGGCCGGAGGAGATGCTCGGTTCGAATCCGGCGAGTCCGAGACGGTCGATGAAGTCCTGGAGGTAGCGCTTGGTCCCCGCTCCGTCGCCCCGCGCTGAGATCACCCCGACCGTCAGGGTGTCGCCCTTGGGGAACACCCAGCCGTAACTGCCCGGCATCGGCCCCCAGTCGATGAGCACCCGCCCCGCCCAGTCCTCCGCGACGGTCTCCGGGACCGGGATCTCCGCCTCCAGACCCAGGTCGATCTGGTCGAGCTTCACCCCGACATGGGCGCCGATCCGGCCGGCGCTGCCGTCCGCGCCGACGACCGCGCGCGCCGGCACGATCTCCCCGTCGCTCAGCACCACGGCGACGGTGCGCCGGTCGGGCACGGACGGCCCGTGCTGTTCGACCCGCGAGACGGCGACGCCCGTGCGCAGCCGGGCTCCGGCGGCCTGCGCGGCGGCCACCAGGCCCTGGTCGAACTCCGGCCGGTTGATCAGGCCGAAGAGCATGTGCCGGGAGCGGCGGGTGCGCGCGAGCCGGCCGTTGAGCGAGAAGGTCACGGCGTGCACCCGGTCCCGCAGCGGCAGCTCGAAACCGGGCGGCAGAGCGTCGCGCGACGGGCCGATGATCCCGCCGCCACAGGTCTTGTAGCGGGGCAGCTCCGCCTTCTCCAGCAGGAGCACCCGGCGCCCGGCGACAGCCGCGGCGTACGCCGCCGAGGCGCCCGCCGGGCCGGCCCCGACGACCACCACGTCCCACACCGGGTCGTTTCCCTGTTCCGCGTTCTCGCTGCTCACCTGTGCTTCTGCTCCTGCTCGGCCTGGAGTCCCGCCTGCGGAGCCCCGAGGAGGCTCCGGCTACCGCTCGCATCCTACGGCTCATGGTCACCGAGGCTCACTGTGGGAGGATCGGCAGCGTATGCGCAGTACGGACCCCACGTATGCGTGGTATGGACCCACCCCTGGACGTACCGTCGAACGCCGCACTGACAAGGAGGGCTGCCCATGGAGCCGACCGCGGTCGCCCCGCTCGCCGAATCCGTCGCCTCACTGCTGCCCCGCGCCCGGGCGGAGCTGGCCGAGCTCGTCGGCTTCCCCTCGGTGGCCGACCCCGCGCAGTTTCCCAGGAGCGAGTGCGAGGCGGCGGCCGGCTGGGTCGCCGAGGCGCTCCGCGGCGAGGGATTCCAGGACGTCGCCCTCCTCGACACCCCGGACGGCACCCAGTCCGTCTACGGCCATCTGCCGGGCCCCGCGGGTGCGCCGACCGTCCTGCTCTACGCGCACTACGACGTCCAGCCGCCGCTCGACGAAGCCGCCTGGCTCTCGCCGCCCTTCGAGCTCACCGAGCGCGACGGCCGGTGGTACGGGCGCGGCGCCGCCGACTGCAAGGGCGGCCTGATCATGCACCTGACCGCATTGCGCGCCCTCAAGGCGAACGGCGGCATCCCGGTCGGTGTCAAGGTGATCGTGGAGGGCTCGGAGGAGCAGGGCACGGGCGGCCTGGAGCAGTACGCCGAGGCGCACCCCGGACTACTCGCCGCGGACACCATCGTCATCGGCGACGCGGGGAACTTCCGGGCCGGCCTCCCCACGGTCACCGCCACACTGCGGGGTATGACGCTTCTCCGCGTCCAGGTGGATACCCTCGAAGGCAACCTGCACTCCGGCCAGTTCGGCGGCGCCGCCCCCGACGCGCTCGCCGCGCTGATCCGCGTCCTCGACTCCCTCCGGGCGGAGGACGGCTCGACGACCGTCGACGGGCTCAGCTCCGACGAGCGGTGGGAGGGCCTGCAGTATCCGGAGGAAGACTTCCGCAAGGACGCGAAGGTCCTCGACGGCGTGGGGCTGATCGGCTCCGGGACGGTCGCCGACCGTATCTGGGCGCGGCCGGCGGTGACCGTGCTCGGCATCGACTGCCCGCCGGTCGTGGGCGCCACCCTGTCCGTACAGGCGAGCGCCCGCGCCCTGGTCAGCCTGCGGGTTCCCCCGGGCACCGACGCTGCGGTGGCCACCAAGCTCCTCACCGCGCATCTGGAGGCGAAGGCTCCGTGGGGGGCGCGGATCACGGTCGAGCAGACCGGTCAGGGCCAGCCGTTCCGCGCCGACACCGGCAGCCCGGCGTACACCGCGATGGCGGCGGCCATGCGGGCGGCCTATCCCGGCGAGGAGATGCAGACCGTCGGCCACGGCGGCTCCATCCCGCTGTGCAACACCCTGGCCGCGCTCTACCCGGAGGCGGAGATCCTGCTGATCGGCCTGAGCGAGCCGGAGGCGCGGATCCACGCGGTGAACGAGAGTGTCTCCCCGCAGGAGCTGGAGCGGCTGTCCCTCGCGGAGGCCGTGTTCCTGGCCGACTACGCCGCTTCCCGAACGGGATGACGGCGCCCCGCTCTCGCAGCTGACCGTTTGTCGCAGGTGACCGTGGGCGGCGAGTACGCCCCTGGCGAAGCGTCCGCCGGTCCCCGCCCACCCCGCCTACGGTCGCGGCATGGATGTCATCGACGTGTTTCCGCGGCTGCAGATGTTCCGTTTCCGCATCGGCCAGGCGTATCTGTGGCGCGACGGGCCGGAGTTGACGCTCATCGACGCCGGCACCGTCGGCGAGGGCCCGGCGATCGCGGCGGCGATCCGCGATCTCGGCCATCGCCCCGAGGACGTCCGGCGCGTCGTCCTCACCCACTGGCACCCGGACCACGCCGGCTCCGCCGCGGAGGTCGCCGCGTGGGCCGGAGCCGAGGTGCTGGCGCACCGGCTGGACGCGCCGGTGGTGCGCGGCGAGGTGCCGGGCCCGCCGCCCGTGCTCCTGGACTGGGAACGGCCGTTGTGGGAGCACGCCATGACCGTGCCTCCGGCACCGCCGACGCATGTCGACCGGGATCTGGCGGACGGTGATGTGCTCGACTTCGGAGGCGGGGCGCACGTGGTGGGCGCTCCCGGCCACACCGGCGGCAGCATCGGGATCCATCTGCCGGAGCACGGCGTACTGTTCACGGGCGACAGCGTGGCCAACGTCGGGCAGTTGATGCTGGGCACCTTCAACGTGGACCGGGCCCGGGCCCTGGAGTCGTACGGGCGGCTGGCCGCGCTCGGCGCCGACACGGCCTGTTTCGGGCATGGAGACCCGTTGGTCGGCGGCGCCGCGCGCGCCCTGCGCGAGTCGGCCGAAAGGGAAGCCGCAGAAGCCGCGCGCCCTACGCCCTCAGCCGACCGGGACTCCCGCCTCGAGGTTGAGAACCGTGGACCGCTCACGGGCGCGTAGGGCCCAGCGGAGCCGGTGGAAACGCGCCTCCGGCAGCAGCTCCTCGGCCTCCGTCTCACTGACGAAGCGCCAGCCGCGCAGCTCGGCGCCCGGCAGCAGCACCCGCTCGGCCGAGCTGCTGCCGAGGCGCCCCCCGTCGAAGAGGAGGCGCAGCCCCCCGAACGCCGGAGGCCGGGGCGGCTCCCAGTCGACGAGCAACAGGCCCGGCACACGGTCGAGTTCTATGCCGATCTCCTCGGCCACCTCGCGCATCGCCGCGCGGGCCGGGGGCTCACCGCGTTCGACGACTCCGCCGGGGAACTCCCAGCCGGGCTTGTAGGTGGGGTCCACCAGCAGCACACGGTCCTGCTCGTCGAAGAGAAGCACCCCGGCGGCCAGCGTCTCGGCGGTGGGCTCGGGGGTCTGTACGATCTCGCAGGCCCCGGCGGCGCCGGTGCGTATCGCCTCGGCGATCCGCTCGGCGGTCTCACGAGGGGTGAGCGAGCCGTTGTCGACGACATGGGCGTCGGCGGTGAGCCAGGGCAGCGCCTGGCGGTACGGCGTCAGGTGATCCCGGGGTGTCCGCCGCGTGGCCGCACGGCGTCCGGGGCCGTCCTCGCACTCCTCCCTGGCCATGATCCGTTGCTGCAGGATCGTTTCGTCAGGAGCCAGCAGCACATGCCGGACGGGAATGCGGCGCGAGGCCAGCCCACCGAAGATCTCGTCGCGGTAGTCCTGGCGGAGCACCGTCATGGGGATGACCAGAACCCCGCCCACCTCCGCCAGCAGGGCTGCCGCGGCGTCGACGACCAGCCGCCGCCAGACCGGCAGATCCTGGTGGTCGCTCACCTCGTTCAGCCGCTTCTTCGGGAGCAGATGCGAGACCGCGCCACTGATCGCCGCGGGGTCGTAGAAGGTGCTGCCCGGGATCAGGTCGGTCAGTTCATGAGCCGTACTGGTCTTTCCCGCACTCAACGCCCCATTGATCCAGACGATCACGTTTCCCCCTCATCCGTAGCCCTCTGTGGGTTGCCCGCTACACCTTGCCACGGAAACGCCCGGCGGCAAGGTGGCCCGCCAGGCCATCGATCACCCCTTGCCGGCGCCGAGGGCGAGCCCCGCGATGAACTGCCGCTGGAGGACCAGGAAGACCAGGACGGTGGGCAGCGCGACGATGACCGAGCCCGCCGCCAGCAGGTTGTAGTCGGTGAAGAACTGGCCGCGGAGGTTGTTCAGCGCCGAGGTCACCGGGAGCTTGTCACCGTCGGAGACGAAGACCAGCGCCCAGAGGAAGTCGTTGTACATCCAAGTGAATTCGAGCGTGCCGAGGGCCGCCAGGGCGGGACGGCACAGCGGCAGGGTGATGCGCCAGTACTGCGTCCACACCCCGGCTCCGTCGACCACGGCAGCCTCCAGGATCTCGTACGGCAGGGCCCGCATGAAGTTGGCGAGGACGAAGACGCAGAAGCCGAGCTGGAAGGCGACCTGCACGGCGATGACGGCCCAGTACGAGTCGTACATCGTCATCGACTCGGACATCCAGTACGGCAGCGGGAGCCGGTTGAAGAGGACGTAGAGCGGGGTGACGACGACCTGCTGGGGCAGCAGGTTGCCCGCGGTGAAGAGCATCAGGAGCGCGATGCCGCCGCGCATCCGCACACGGGCGACCGCGAACGCCACGAAGGAGGCGAGAAAGAGCGTCAGCAGTACACCGGGGACGGCGATGAGGAGCGAGTTGGCGAAGTACCTGCCCATCCCCGCCTCGCCGAACGCCTGGAGGTAGTAGTCGAACGACAGCCTCCGGGGCAGCGAGAAGTAGCCGTGCTCGGCGGTCTCCTCGTACGGCCGCAGGGAGGCGTACACGGCCAGCAGCAACGGCGCGAGGAACCCCAGCGAGACGGCCGTCAGAAAGGCGTGCGTACCGAGCCGCCGAGGGTGGGTGCGCCGCCGGGGACGTACGGACACGGGGGCGGCGCTCATGCTCTCCTCTCCCTTCGGAGCTCCTGCAGCACATGGATGACGAGGAAGGACAGGGAGACGGTGAGCAGGATGACGGCGATGGCCGAGCCGAAGCCGATCCGGCTCGCCTCACCGATGATGTTGTCGGTCACCAGCACGGAGAGCAGTTCGAGACCGTTTCTGCCGTGGTTGACGGCGTAGACGATGTCGAAGGCGCGCAGGGCCTCGATGACGGTGACGGCGCCGACGATGACGTTCACCGGCCGCAGTGTGGGCAGCACGACCCGGAAGAAGGTCTGGGTCCGGCTCGCCCCGTCGATGGCCGCGGCCTCCTTGAGCGAGCTGTCCACCGCCTTCAGACCGGCGAGGTAGAGGACCATCACATAGCCCGTGTGCCGCCAGCCGGCGGCCAGCAGGACCACCCAGATGTTGAGGCCGGGATCGCCCAGCCAGTCGGTGGGACGGTCCTGATGGCCGAGCATCGCGTTGAGTGCCCCCTGGTCACGGGAGAAGACCAGCTGGGCGATGAATCCGACGAGGGCCAGGGAGAGCACCACCGGCATGTAGAGGGTCGACTGGTAGAAGCGGCTGAAGCGGACGCCTTGGTCGATCAGGACGGCGAGGAGGAGCCCGAACGGAGTGGCCACCAGTCCGAGGAAGCCCAGCCACAGCAGGTTGTTGCGCACAGCCGGCCAGAACTGCGGGTAGTCGGTGAAGAGGGTCCGGTAGTTCCGGCCTCCCACCCAGGTGATGTCGCCGATGCCGTCCCAGCTGGTGAAGGACAGGGCGACGGAGGCCACGGTCGGGCCCCAGATGAGTGCGATGTCCAGCAGGACGGGTATACCCAGCAGCACGCCGAGGACGGCGAGGTCACGGCGGGTGAAGCGCCGCGGACCCCCTCGTCCGGCGGGCCTCGCGGTCCGGAGCGGCACGACGGATGACTCCTCGTCTCGGGGATTACGCGGCGAAGATGTCCTTCTTCTGCCTCTCGATGTCCTTGAGCAGCCCGTCGATGTCGTCGGGGTTGTGGATGAACTCCTGGATGGCCCGGATCATCACGGTCGAGGCGAAGTCCGGCCGGGTGTCACGGTCCATGAACTGCGATATCTGCCGGGCACCGGCGACGAGTTCAACGGCCTTCTTCTGCAGGACGTTGTACGCACCGGTGTCCGCGCCGTCATGGACGGCGACAATGGTGGGGTCGCTCTCCACATAGACCTCCTCGGCCTCCGGTGTGGCCAGAGATCTGAGCAGATCCCTCGCCCCACCCGTATTCCGGGCCTTCCCTGCCATGAGAAAGCCGTCCACGGGTGCCTCGACGGCGTCCTGACCGTACTCCGGGTCTATTTCCGGGAAGGGGAAGAAGTCGAGGTCCTCCCGCTCGGCCTCGCTGAACTGCTGCCCGGGGTGCGGCAGTCCGAGGACGGCCATCCCCGCCTTCCTCCGCTGGAGGGACTGGGCGGCCTCCTGCCAGGTACGGCCGTTGGCGCCCTTCTGGTGGTACGGCATGAGCCCACGCCACAGATCGAAGACCTGCTTCACACGGGGACTGGTCCAGGACTCCTCACCCCTCATCAACGCGGTGTGGAAGTCATAGCCGTTGGCGCGCAGATCGAGATAGTCGAACGTCCCCATGGCCGGCCAGCCGTCCTTGTCACCGAAGGCGAACGGCACCAGGCCGTCCTTGTCCATCTTCCGGGCGAGAGCACGGTATGCGTCAAAGGTCCTGGGGACCTCGTACCCCCTGTCCTGGAAGACGCTCTTCCGATGGAAGACAGCCCACGGATAGTAGTAGTACGGCACGAGGTACTGCTTGCCGTCCTCCCCGGTCGACTGCTTCTTCAGAGCGCCCGAAAAGCCGTCGAAGCCCTCCCAGAGATCGCTGATGTCGCTGAGCAGACCCTTCTTGGCGAAGAACTGCATCCGGTACCCGGCGAACCACATGAAGACGTCGTCCGGGCTCCCTTGCAGATACCGGTTGATGTTCTCCTGAAAGGAGTTGTGGTCGACGGTGTTGACCCGCACCGTCTTTCCGCTCTTCTTCTCGTAGGCGTCGAAGGCACGGGCGAACGCCTTGCGGGGGATGGCGTCGGAGGCGTTGGAGCCCAGGGTGATCGTCCGCCCGTCGCCGCCGGGTCCGCTGCCGCAGGCCGAGAGCAACGCCGGGAGCGAGACACCGGCTGCCGTTCCTCCTCGCAGAAGAGTGCGACGGGATATCCGATGTCCTGCCACCGGACGACTGAACGAATACTGCGCCATGTCCCCCTCCTCAGGGGTGCAACCGAACACAACCGAACGCGGGTGGTGGGGATATCGCTCCGCACAGAAAGGCGACCGTCAAGGGGTCTGGCGCCCCATGGGACAACTGCTACCGCCTCTCTTCCACCACACGTCGACCGGACTGCCCTCAACGCTCGCAGAGATGACGCCATATCAGTCCTCGCGAGGACGGAGGCCCATGATGCGCCATGCTCCCTGCCCACACCTCCCGTCGAAGAGTAGGCGGAGCCCTGGCTGCGCTGCTGTGCGGGGCGGCTCTGTCCGCACCGGCGACGCTGCACCGGCGGAAACCGACGGCGCCCGGACACCCGGTCGCCCCCTTCGCGCTACGCGACCGACGGCCCCGGGGCCACCGTGGCCGGCCGCCCCGCTCCGGAGGCATCCCACGCCGCGGCCGCCGCGCCCACCAGGCCCGCGTCCGTGCCCATCCGGGCCGGCGCCACCCTCAGCCCCTGGACGAAGGAGAGCGTGGCGTAGTCCCGCAGAGCGCGCCGCAGCGGAGCGAAGAGAACGTCACCGGCCGCGGCCACTCCCCCGCCGATCACCGCCACTTCGATCTCCACGAGGGTGGCCGCCGCCGCGATCCCGGCGGCGAGAGCCTGTGCGGCCCGCTCGAACGACGCCCTGGCGACGGCGTCACCGGCTCGGGCCGCCCGCGCCACCGCGGCGGCGGTGGTGTCGCCGTCGGACCCGGGGCGCCAGCCGCGCTCCAGCGCGCGGCGGGCGATGTTCGGTCCGCTGGCTATGCGCTCCACACAGCCCCGCGCCCCGCACGGACACGGGTCCCCGTCCAGGTCCACGCTGATGTGCCCGAGGTGACCGGCGTTGCCGCTCGGCCCCGGGTGCAGTGTGCCCCCCAGCACAAGTCCGCCGCCGACGCCCGTCGAGACCACCATGCACAGGGCGTTGGCACAGCCGCGGGCGGCACCCAGCCAGTGCTCGGCGGCCGTCATCGCGACCCCGTCACCGATCAGAGCGACCGGAAGGCCACCGGCCACTGTGCCCGCCCCGCCGACGACCGACCCACCGGCGCCCGCCCCGCCGACGACCGACCTGACCCGGTCCACCAGCGGATAGTCCCGCCAGCCCGGCACATTGACCGGGCTGACGGTCCCGGCTGTCGCATCGACCGGCCCCGCGCTGCCGATGCCCACCGCGGTCACCCGGGCCCACCGCGCGTCGTCCGCGAGCTCTCCGAGCACCGCCGCCACGGCCGCCATGACGGTGTCGCCGTCCTCGTGGGCCGGAGTGGGCCGCTGGGCGCGGACGAGAAGCCGGCCGCCGCGGTCGACCAGGGCCCCGGCGATCTTGGTCCCACCGATGTCGAGGGCGGCGACGAGGTCGTTGTGCATCGGTGTCGTATCTCCTGGTGGGCGGCGGTTCCAGCGGTTCAGTCTCGCGAGTTTTGACAACGTTGTCCAGGCCTTATGCTCGTAGCCACCTGACCGTGGACGAACAGGATCCCGCACCGTGGCCGACATCGCCCCTCGCGCCGAGCGCCGCTATGGCACCCGGCCCACCATGAAGGACGTCGCCGCGCGCGCCGGCGTCGGCCTGAAAACGGTCTCGCGGGTGGTGAACGGCGAGCCGGGCGTCACGCCCGACACGGTCCGCAGGGTGCAGGAGGCGATCGACGCCCTCGGCTTCCGCCGTAACGACAGCGCCCGGATCCTGCGCAAGGGCCGTACCGCCAGCATCGGGCTCGTCCTCGAGGACCTGGCCGACCCCTTCTACGGTCCGCTGAGCCGTGCGGTGGAGGAGACCGCCCGCACCCACGGCGCGCTGCTGATCCATGGCTCCAGCGCCGAGGAGGCCGAGCGCGAGCAGGAGTTGGTGCTGGCCTTCTGCGCCCGCCGGGTGGACGGCCTCGTCATCGTTCCGGCCAGCGACGACCACCGTTATCTGGAGCCGGAGATCGCGGCCGGAGTGGCCACGGTGTTCGTGGACCGCCCGCCGGGCCGCATCGACGCCGATGTGGTGCTCTCCGACAGCTTCTCCGGCGCCCGCGACGGCGTCACCCATCTCATAGCCCACGGCCACCGCAGGATCGGCTTCATCGGCGACCAGCCGCGTATTCACACCGCCGTCGAGCGGCTGCGCGGATATCGCGCCGCCATGGCGGACGCCGGGCTCACCGTCGACGACGCCTGGGTGTCGCTCGGCTCCACCGAGCCGGAGCGCGTGCGATCCGCGGCCCTGGCCATGCTCGACGGGCCGGAGCCCGTCACCGCGTTCTTCTCCGGCAACAACCGGGTGACGGTCACCGTCGTCCGGGTCCTGAGCGGCCGGCCCCGGCCCGTCGCCCTCGTCGGCTTCGACGACTTCGAACTGGCCGACCTCCTCTCCCCCGGCGTCACCGTGGTCGCCCAGGATGCCGCCCAGTTGGGGCGCACAGCGGCCGAGCAGCTCTTCCGCAGGCTCGACGGCGCGGCGGACGAGCCTGCCCGGGTGGAACTCCCGACCCGGCTGATCACCCGGGGTTCCGGCGAACTCCCCCCGCCCGACGGGCTGGTCTGAGAAAGGCCCGCCGCGCCCGTCCCTCAGCAGACCGGCAGCCCGGGCACCGGCTGGTCGTTGTCCCCGCCCTTGATGTAGACGTCGCTGACCAGCACTCCCGTGTAGCCGCTGTCGTCGTCGGTCTTGGCCCACCAGGTGTTCGTCCACTGGCCGTACGTCTCCCTGCGGCCCTTGGTCTGGCAGTAGAAGTAGTTGGTGCCGGCGTTGAGTTTGCCGACCTTGGTGCCGGAGCTGTCGTAGGAGTCGGCGGTCCGCCACACGGTGCAGTTGTACTTGCCGTCGCCGATGCCATGGCATACCGGGGCGGGCGTGGACTCTCCTCCTCCCGTGGCGCCTCCGCCGCCGTCTCCACCGCCCGTGGACGTGGACCCGCCGCCCTGCTCGCCGGAAGTGCCGCCGTCGTCCGGCCCTGAGCCGTCGCCCTCGTCGCCGGAGTCCCCGCCCCCGGTCGTGGTCGTCCCGTCCCCGCCGGCGGGCTTCTCGTCGGGCGGCGCCGACGCCTTGCGCGAGGGAGCCGGGGACGTGGAGCGTTCCGCCTTCTCGCCCGCCGCCTTGCTCCCGTCCCGCTTTCCGTCCGTGGTGCCGGCGGGGGAGGAGGAGACACGGTCCGCGGCCGCCCCGTCGGACGTCCCGGACCCCGAGCCGATCATCATCGCGACCGTCGTCCCGGCAGTGGCCAGTAGGAGCGCCGCGCCCACGGCGGCCACGGCGAGACGGCCGCTGCGGCGCCCCTCCGAGCGCCGGTCGGAGCCACCGGTTACCAGCGGACCGTCCGCGGCGGGGCCCGCCGGGTGCGTCACCGGGACCGCTTGCGAGGCCGGGGGCTGAAGCGGCTCCGGCCGGCCCGGACTTGGCCGGCCCGGACTCGGCTGCCCTGAACTCGGCTGCACAGGCGACACCTGCCCATGGAGCTCCGGCGCCGGACCGAAGCCGAGGTTGTCGGGTGCGGTGGGCGACGGGCGCGTCCGGCGGGGCCCCGTACCGAGCCGCGTCGTGTCCGCCGCGCCCGGAGCCCTGCCCGCGCTCTCGTCCGCCCGGCCCGCCGCGACCGCTTCCAGCAGTTCCCGGGCGCGCTGTGCGTCGGGCCGCGCGGCCGGGTCCTTGGCCATCAGCTCGCGCAGCACCGGAGCCAGCGGTCCCGCACGCTGCGGCTCGGGCAGCGGATCGGTGACGATGGCGGTCAGCGTGGACCAGGCCGACGTACGGCGGAACGGCGACGAGCCCTCCACGGCGGCGTACAGCGTCGCGCCCAGCGACCATACGTCGGCCGCGGGCCCCGGCTCCTGCCCCCGGGCGCGTTCCGGAGCGAGATAGTCCAGCGAGCCGACGATGTCGCCACTGTTGGTGAGCCGTGTCGACGCGCCGTCGCCCGGCTCCTCCATCGTGGCGATGCCGAAGTCGGTGAGGACCACCCGCCCACTGCGGTCGAGCAGCACATTGGCCGGCTTGACATCGCGGTGGAGCACCCCCGCGCGGTGGGCCGCGTCCAGGGCGTCCATCACCTTGGCGCCGATGGCCGCTGCCTCGCGCGGATCGAGTACGCCCCGCTCGGTCAGTACGTCGTCCAGCGACGGGCCGTCGACGAGTTCCATCACGATGAGGGGGCGCCCCTCGTCGTCCGCGATGTCGTGCACCGCGATGACCCCGGGGTGCCTGATGCGGGCGGCTGCCCGCGCCTCGCGCTGCATCCGCAGCCGCAGATCAGCGAGTTCGGGGCCGGAGGAGTCGCTGTAGGTGCGCAGTTCCTTGACCGCCACCTCCCGGCCGAGCACCTCGTCCACGGCCTGGGACACCGTACCCATGCCGCCGCGGCCGAGCTGCCGCACCACCCGGTAGCGGCCCGCGAGCAGCCGCCCCTCGCCGTCCTTCCCGTACTCCCCCGAAGACACCGCTGCCCCGTTCCTCGTCACTCCGGACCGTTCCGGCTCCGGTGGACACCCTAAGGGGCGGCGGTGACGGGCCGTTCGGTCTCCCCGGAACACATTCACCAAGGCACTACAACTCGGACAGGCGCCCGCGTCACGGCCTCCGGAGCGGGTCGGAAGCCCGTCGGGCCGACGGCCTGCCGGCCAGCCGCTCGAGCTCGGCCCGGCCGAGTCCGGTGAGCCCGGTGACCTCATCGGGGTCCGAGGCCCCGCAGTCCAGACCGCGGAGCAGATATCCGCTGAGGGCCCTGGCGGTGGCGGGCTCGTCCATGACGGCGCCGCCCGCACGGTTCACATACGCGGCGAGCCGGGCGGCGGCCTGCCCCAACCCCTCGCGGTAGAAGGCGTAGACGGCGGCGTAGCGGGTGGGCAGATGGCCGGGGTGCATGTCCCAGCCCTGGTAGTAGGCGCGGGCCAGGGAGCGGCGTACGAGGCCGTGGTGGAGCCGCCAGGCGTCGTGGACCTGCGAAGTGGGGCCGACGGGGAGGACGTTGGTGGAGCCGTCGGAGAGCCGGACACCGGTTCCCGCGGCGGCGACCTGCATGACGGCCTTGGCGTGGTCGGCCACGGGGTGGTCCAGGGACTGGTGCGCGGCGCTGACACCGCAGGCGGCGCTGTAGTCGAAGGTGCCGTAGTGGAGTCCGCTCGCCCGTCCTCCGGCGGCGTCGATCATACGGGCGACGGTGGCGCGGCCGTCGGCCCCGAGGACGGCCTGCGTCGTCTCGATCTGGATCTCGAAGACGATCCGGCCGGACTCCAGGCCGTGTGCCGACTCGAACTCCTCCAGCAGCCGCACCATGGCGGCGACCTGCTGGGCGTACGTCACCTTGGGGAGGGTGAGGAGGAGTCCGGAGGGCAGGCCTCCGGCGTCCATCAGACCGGTGAGGAAGATGTCCAGGGTGCGGATTCCGCGGTCGCGGACGGGTGCTTCCATGCACTTCATCCGGATGCCCAGGTACGGAGGCGCGGTGCCGTCGGCGACAGCGGCGGCGACGAGGCGGGCCGCGCGCGCGGCCGCCGCGTCCTCCTCGTCACCGGGGCGGGCGCCGTACCCGTCCTCGAAGTCGATCCGCAGGTCCTCGACGGGCTCCCGGCGGAGCTTGGCGCGGACCCGCTCGTAGACGGGCCCGGCGAGCTCCTCGCTCAGCCCGAGGACGGCGGCGAGGGAAGCGGCGTCGGGGGCGTACTCGTCGAGCGCGGCGAGGGCCCGGTCGCCCCAGGTGCGGACGGTGTCGGCAGCGATGACGTCGCCGGGGACGTAGACGGTGTGCACGGGCTGGCGGGTGCCGGGGTCGCCGGGGTAGCGGCGGGCGAGCTCCGCGTCCACCCCGGCCAGCGAGGCTCCGATCTCCTCGCGCACCGCGCCGGCGAGGCTGGTGGGCACCGTCTCCTGCTTCCCCATGCGACAACCCTCCGCTTTCCGCTGTACGGAATCAGCTATCCGTCGAGCGAAGCTATCCACGGCAGGACCGCTGGTCAACATCCTTCCGGAAGGGTGCCGGAAGCGCACCGGCCCGTCGTCCGTCCGAGCCGTGTTGCCCTGCACAAAGCGGTCGTACTGGTCGGGACACCCGGGACTTGGACGCCTGGTTCGGGGAGGCGTCCCGACTCGGCACGCACGTGGCCCCCGGACGCGCTGCGTCCGGGGGCCACGGGGCGAAGCGGCTCAGCCCTTGCGGGACTTGACCTCTTCGGTCAGCTGGGGGACGACCTCGAAGAGGTCGCCGACCACGCCGTAGTCGACCAGGTCGAAGATCGGGGCCTCGGCGTCCTTGTTGACGGCCACGATGGTCTTCGAGGTCTGCATACCGGCCCGGTGCTGGATCGCGCCGGAGATGCCCGCCGCGATGTACAGCTGCGGCGAGACGGACTTCCCGGTCTGGCCGACCTGGTTGGAGTGCGGGTACCAGCCGGCGTCGACGGCGGCACGCGAGGCGCCGACAGCGGCGCCGAGCGAGTCCGCCAGGCTCTCGACGATGTGGAAGTTCTCGGCGCCGTTGACGCCACGGCCACCGGAGACCACGATCGCGGCCTCGGTCAGCTCCGGGCGGCCGGTGGACTCACGCGGGGTGCGGGAGACGACCTTGGTGCCGGTGGACTTCTCACCGAAGGTGACGGACAGCGGCTCGACGGCACCGGCGGCCGGGGCGGCCTCGGGCGCGGCCGAGTTGGGCTTGACGGTGATGACCGGGGTGCCGTTGGTGACACGGGACTTGGTGGTGAAGGCGGCGGCGAACGCCGACTGGGTGGCCACCGGGCCCTCGTCGCCGGCCTCGAGGTCGACGGCGTCGGTGATGATGCCGGAGCCGATGCGCACCGCGAGGCGGGCGGCGATCTCCTTGCCCTCCGCGGAGGACGGTACGAGCACGGCGACCGGCTCGACGGCCTTGTAGGCGGCCTCGAGGGCGTCCACCTTCGGGACGACGAGGTAGTCGCCGAACTCGGGGGCGTCGGCGGCCAGGACCTTCACCGCGCCGTGCTCGGCGAGCACCGGGGCGGCCGTGTCGGCGCCGGCGCCCAGGTGCACGGCGACGGGCTCGCCGACGCGACGGGCGAGGGTCAGCAGTTCGAGGGTCGGCTTGCGGACGGCACCGTCCACGTGGTCGACGTAGACGAGAACTTCAGCCATGGGATTGCTCTCCTGCGAATGCGAAGTATCTGGGGGCAGTTGGGGTGATCGCCGAAGCTCAGATGAACTTCTGGCCCGCGAGGAACTCCGCGAGCTGCTTGCCGCCCTCGCCCTCGTCCTTGACGATCGTGCCGGCGGTACGGGGCGGACGCTGCGCGGCGTCGTCGACCTTGGTCCAGGCGCCCTCGAGGCCGACCGCGTCCGTCTCGATGTCCAGGTCCGACAGGTCCAGCGTCTCCACCGGCTTCTTCTTGGCGGCCATGATGCCCTTGAACGACGGGTAGCGGGCCTCGCCCGACTGGTCGGTCACGGACACGACGGCCGGGAGCGCGGCCTCGAGCTGCTCGCTGGCGGCGTCGCCGTCACGGCGGCCGGTGACCTTGCCGTCCTCGACGGAGACCTCGGACAGCAGCGTCACCTGCGGCACGCCGAGCCGCTCGGCCAGGATCGCCGGCAGGACACCCATGGTGCCGTCGGTGGAGGCCATACCGCAGACGACCAGGTCGTAGCCGATGTGCTCGATGGCCTTGGTCAGGACCAGCGAGGTGCCCAGGGCGTCGGTGCCGTGAAGGTCGTCGTCCTCGACGTGGACGGCCTTGTCCGCACCCATGGAGAGCGCCTTGCGCAGCGCGTCGCGCGCGTCCTCCGGGCCGACGGTCAGGACGGTGATCTCCGCGTCGTCGGCCTCGTCGGCGATCTGGAGGGCCTGCTCGACGGCATACTCGTCGAGCTCGGACAGCAGGCCGTCGACCGCTTCGCGGTCGGTGGTCAGGTCCTCGGCGAAGTGCCGGTCGCCGGTGGCGTCGGGCACGTACTTCACACAGACAACGATCCTCAAGCTCACGCCGGCTCTCCTACTGCATCGTCTCTACTGAGCTGCCTCTTGCTGGCAGCATAGGCGCCATTCGGGGCGGATCCCGGTTGGGGCGGTCCGCGGTCCGACCAAATTGTTACTCGTCAGTACACTCCGGGCTTCCCCGCTAAGCAAGTGCTCACCCAAAAGCCAAGATGCCGGTTGACCAGGTGAAATGCGAGTGGGACGGATGACGAGAGACCGATATCACAGCTCGATCTCGTCCTGGATCGCCATCGCTGCCGCCGTACGGGCCTTCCTGCCCCCAACGCTCCGGGCTCGGGCGGGCGTTCGGCCGCTTCAGTCCCGCAGGGCGTTGAAGCCCCCGTGGTGGTACAGCAGCGGGCGCCCGGTGCCCAGGTCCTCCGGCACGGTGCCGGAGACGACTTCGCCGATGACCACCCGGTGGTCACCGGCGGGTATCCGGGCCGCCACACGGCACACCAGCGACGCCAGCACACCGTCCAGTACGGGAACACCGTGAGGACCGGGCTGCCATCGGGTGGGGGCGGCAAAGCGGTCGGCGCCGCTGCGGGCGAAGGTAGCGGCGAGCTCCCGCTGGTTCTCGCCGAGGATGTGCACACCGACGTGCTCGGCGTCCGCGATCACCGGCCAGCTCGAGGAGCCCGTACCGATGCCGAACGAGAGGAGGGGCGGTTCGGCCGCCACCGAGGTGAGGGAGGTAGCGGTGAAGCCGACAGGGCGGCTGCCGAATGCCGTGATCACGGCGACGCCGGCGGCGTGGCGGCGGAAGGCGGAGCGCAGGAGGTCGGTAGCGGCGAGCTGTGGCGTGCCGAGATCGTGCGTGGCCGTCATGGAATTGTCCTTCTGTGGATTCGAGCCGGGCGGAGTCGTCAATGCTCAGGGGCTCGGACACCGCGCGCTGGCGTGCCGGACGAGGTCCACGTGCACGCGTCCGTAGAGAAGGAATCCCGACCGCATGGCGTCAGCCTGACGAGAGGTAAACGGCGACGTCAAGCGCGGTCCGGGATATGGGAGGACCATCACTCGGCGCGGGCGACGGCTTCGCCCAGGGCCGCGATGACGTCCGCCTTGCGCGGCTGGCCGGAGGCCCGGCGGACGATCCGGCCGTCCGCGTCGAGCACCAGGACCGTGGGGGTGCGCAGAATCCGGAGGGTCCGCACGAGTTCCAGCCGGGCCTCCGCGTCGATCTCCACGTGGGCCACGCCCTCGACCATGCCGACGACATCCGTCAGCGTCCGCCGGGTGGCCCGGCACGGCTGGCAGAACGCGCTGGAGAACTGGACCAGCGTCGCCCGCTGCCCCAGATCCGCTTCCAGTTCGGCTTCGCCCAGCCGCAGCTCGCCGTCGCGACCGCGCACCTTCGGTCTCCCGCCTCGTCGTGTGTGCAGCAGCCCGAAGGCGCCCGCCAGTACGAGCACCACGACGCACACCATCAGTCCGGTCATCGGAGTATGGAGCGTTCACAGGGCCGCAGGAATTCCCGTGGCCGGTCTGCGGCATGCTGGCGGGATGAGCGTGGACATCGACATACGAGGAGCGAGGTTCGGCGCGGCCGTGACGACGGTGGTGCTGGCCGCTGTGCTGATCTCCGGCAGCGGCGGGCTGCTGGCCTGGCAAGCGCTGTGCTTCGCGGTGGGGGCGGTGGCGGGGGTGTCCCGTTCGCCGTACGGATGGCTGTTCCGGACCGTGGTGCGCCCGCGGCTCGGTCCGCCGTCGGAGTTCGAGGATCCCGCGCCGCCGCGCTTCGCCCAGGCCGTCGGCCTGTTCTTCGCCGTCGTCGGCCTCGTCGGCTATGTCGTCGGTCCGGAGTGGCTGGGGATGGCGGCCACCGGCTGCGCCCTGGCGGCAGCCTTCCTCAACGCGGTGTTCGGCTACTGCCTGGGGTGCGAAATGTATCTGCTGCTGCGCCGGGCCACGGGCTGACGGGCGGTGAGGCGGGGCTCCTGTGCCAAGTCCGGGCGCCCCGACGTGACGAGGATCTCCCGCCCAGAAGGCTCCTGGGGTGGCCGAAGTGCGAGGGATCAGGCACGATCTGCCCAAAGCCGCAAACCTACGACTGCGTAACTTCGCCGGGAGAACCCTCCCCAGGCCGCACAGAAGGGTCCCCCTGCATGGCAGAGCTCGTCTACCCACCGGTGATCGGCGTCGCACGCACCATGTTCAAGGCGCTCGACCTGCGCTTCGACATCCAGGGCACCGAGAACATACCCCGGCGCGGTGGAGCCGTCCTCGTCAGCAACCACATCGGCTACCTGGACTTCGTGTTCTGCGGGCTCACCGCCCGGCCCGCCAAGCGCCTGGTGCGCTTCATGGCGAAGGAGGCGGTCTTCCGCCACAAGATCTCGGGTCCTCTGATGCGGGCGATGAAGCACATCCCGGTGGACCGGTCGCAGGGTGAGCACGCCTATGCGCACGCGCTCAAGGCGCTGCGCTCGGGCGAGATCATCGGGGTGTTCCCGGAGGCGACGATCTCGCCGTCGTTCACCCTGAAGACCTTCAAGTCGGGCGCGGCCCGGCTGGCGCAGGAGGCGGGTGTGCCGCTGCTGCCGATGGCGCTGTGGGGCACTCAGCGGCTGTGGACCAAGGGGCGGCCGCGCAACCTCGGCCGCAACCACATCCCCATCACCATGCGGGTCGGCGAGCCGATGGCCGCGGACCCGGGCGAGACGGCGGTGGGCATCACCCAGCGGGTGCGCGCCCGGGTGCAGGAGCTGCTGGAGGCGGCTCAGCGGGCGTACCCCGTACGTCCCAAGGGGCCGGACGACACCTGGTGGGTCCCGGCGCACCTGGGTGGCACCGCGCCGACCCCGGCGGAGGCGGCCGGCCGCTGAGGCCGCGGCAGCCCGTCCGGGGAGGGGCGCTCCTCGGGCGTCATGGTGCGCCGTCCCCGGGCGCCGGCAGGGCGGTGGGCAGCAGCCGCATCAGCTGTGTCACGTCCCCGGCCCGCTGAAGCGCCCTCAGAACGGCGGGGTGCGGCGCGGAGTGCACCGTGCCGTAGTCCGCCTCTCCGAGTTCGGGGCGCACGGGCCAGGCGAGCTGTTCGCGGTCCAGCCTGAACTGGGCGTCCACACCCGGCTTGTTGCCGCGCGGATCCTGGCGGGCCCACCGTTCCTCCGCCGGAAGCCAGAGCGCGATCAGCCCGTGGACCACCTCATGCTTCTGGTAGCAGAAGCCCACGGGGATCGACCGGGCGCGCAGCAGCGCGGCGAGGGCGTGGGACTTGGCGTGGCAGATGCCGTTCCGGGTGGCCAGTACGTCGGAGGCGCGCCAGCTCACCCGGGGATCACCGCTGTCGGAGGAGTGCGGGATCGTGTCCCGGACGTACTCGTAGGCCGCCCTGGCGTAGGCGTGGGGGCCGGATGTGTCCGCCGCCAGGCGGGCGGCGGTCTCCCGCACCAGCGGATGCTCGTGGTCGACGGCCTCGTCCGCGGCGAGATAGCCCGACAGGCCAGGCGTGTCCTGGGTCAGTTCCATGATCGGGAGCGTAGGGACGCGCCCGACCGTGAGTCAATCGAATTACGGCCGAGCGCATACCTATTCAGCGGCATCCACGGCTCGCCGCAACGGCGTCACCGGACGGTCCCTTCAACGGGTCCGCCGGTTCACCGCTTGCCCATCTCCTCCGCGACGGCGGCGGCGAACGAGTCCACGTCCGCCTCGGTGGTGTCGAAGGAGCACATCCAGCGGACGAGCCCGGTCGCCTCGTCCCAGAAGTAGAAGCGGTACCGCTTCTGCAGCCGCTCGGAGACATCGTGCGGAAGGGTCGCGAAGACCGCGTTGGCCTCCACCGGGTGGACGATCTCCACGCCGTCGATCCCGCGCACGCCGTCCGCGAGCCGCCGGGCCATGGTGTTGGCGTGGCGGGCGTTGCGAAGCCAGAGGTCCCCGGCGAGGAGGGCCTCCAACTGCACGGAGACGAAGCGCATCTTGGAGGGCAGCTGCATCGACAGCTTCCGCACATGCTTCATCGCCCGTACGGCGTCCGGGTTGATGACGATCACGGCCTCCCCGAAGACCATGCCGTTCTTCGTCCCGCCGAGCGAGAGGATGTCCACGCCCGCGGCATTGGTGAAGGCGCGCATCGGTCTGTCCACCGACGCCGCGGCGTTGGCCAGCCGGGATCCGTCGAGGTGCACCAGCATGCCGTGCTGATGGGCGTGTTCACAGATCGCCCGCACCTCGTCGGGGGTGTAGACGGTGCCCAGCTCGGTGCTCTGGGTGATCGAGACGACCTGGGGCATGGCCCGGTGCTCGTCGTCCCAGCCGAACGCCTCCCGGTCGATCAGGTCCGGGGTGAGCTTGCCGTCCGGTGTCGGCACCGTGAGCAGCTTGAGCCCGCCGACCCGCTCGGGGGCCCCGCACTCGTCACGGTGTATGTGCGCGGTGTCGGCGCAGATCACGGCACCCCAGCGGTCGGTGACCGACTGCAGGGCCACCACGTTGGCACCGGTGCCGTTGAAGACCGGGAACGCCTGGGCGGTCTGGCCGAAGTGGCTGCCCACGACCCGCTGGAGATGCTCGGTGTACGCGTCCTCCCCGTAGGCGATCTGGTGACCGCCGTTGGCGACGGCGAGGGCCGCCAGAATCTCGGGGTGGGCCCCCGCGTAGTTGTCGCTGGCGAATCCGCGCAGGTCGGGATCGTGGCGCCGCTTGGCGTCGGTGGTCACGCTTGCGGGGTCAGCCACAGACGGTTTCCGTTCACTTCCTCGGCGGGCCGGCTCCAGACACCGACGATGGCCTCGGCCAGGTCCTTGACGTCCGTGAAGCCCGCGAACTTCGCGTTGGGCCGCTCTGCGCGCAGCGCGTCGTGCACCAACGCCTTCACCACCAGGATGGCAGCCGCCGCCGAGGGGCCGCCCTCGCCCCCCTCCTTGCGGAACGCGTCGGCGAGCGCGAGGGTCCAGGCCTCGGCCGCGGCCTTCGAGGCGGCGTACGCGGCGTTGCCCGCGGTGGGCTTGCTGGCACCGGCCGCACTGATCAGCAGATAGCGGCCGTTGCCGCTGCGCTGCAGGGCGTCGTGGAAGGCGAGTGAGGTGTGCTGCACGGTGCGGATGAGGAGATCGTGCAGGGTGTCCCAGTCGGCGAGGGGCGCCTCGGCGAACGTACGGCTGCCGCGCCAGCCGCCGACCAGGTGGACCAGGCCGTCGACCCGGCCGAACTCCTTCTCCGTACGCGCGGCCCACTCCCGTGTCGCGGCGAGGTCGAGCAGGTCCACGGTGTCGCCGGTGACCGTGGCGCCGCCGTGCGCGTACCGGGCCTCGTCGACGGCCTCCGCGAGGCGTGCGGCGTCGGAGTCGGAGGCCACAACGGTGGCTCCCGCCTCCGCGAGGCGGAGCAGCGCCGCCCGGCCCGCGGGACCCGCCGCTCCCGCCACCGCTACGACGGCGCCGTCGAGGGGACCCGTGCCGTTGCTCGTCATCGTCGTCGCCTCTCCGGACTCGGTCACGCGGCCACCTGCTCGACGCTCTGCGCCGTGATGCCCTTGGTCGAGGCAATCACGCCCTTGAGCTTCTTGGCGAGGGCCTCGTAGAACATGCTGAGCGGAAACTCGTCGGGAAGCACATCGTCGACGAGTTTGCGCGGCGGTTGGGTGAGGTCGAGGGCGTCGGGGCCCTTGGCCCAGGTGGATCCGGGGTGCGGGGCGAGGTACGTCGAGACCAGGTCGTACGCGGCGAACCAGTGGACCAGCTTGGGGCGGTCGATGCCGTCGCGGTACAGCTTCTCGATCTCGGCGCAGAGCTGATTGGTGACCTGCGGGGCGCGGTCCCAGTCGATATACAGGGTGTTGTCCGTCCAGCGTACGACGTCGTGCCGGTGGAGGTAGGCGAACAGCAGCTGGCCGCCGAGCCCGTCGTAGTTGCGCACCCGTTCGCCGGTGACCGGGAAGCGGAAGATACGGTCGAAGATCACCGCGTACTGCACATCGCGGGCCTGCGCGAACCCCTCGGCCTCCAGCTTCACGGCCTCCTTGAAGGTCGTGAGGTCACAGCGCAGCTCCTCGAGTCCGTACATCCAGAACGGCTGGCGCTGCTTGATCATGAAGGGGTCGAACGGCAGGTCGCCATGGCTGTGGGTGCGGTCGTGCACCAGGTCCCACAGGACGTACGCCTGCTGGCAGCGCTCCTGGTCGGCGAGCATCTCCCGGATGTCCTCCGGCAGTTCGACCCCGAGGGTCCTGACGGCGGCCTCGCTGACGACCCGGAAGCGGGCGGCCTCGCGGTCGCAGAAGATGGCGCCCCAGGTGAAGCGCTCCGGGGCCTCGCGGACGGCGATGGTCTCCGGGAACAGCACCGCGGAGTTGGTGTCGTAGCCGCTGGTGAAGTCCTCGAAGGTGATGCCGACGAAGAGCGGGTTGTCGTAGCGGGTGCGCTCCAGCTCGGACAGCCACTCGGGCCAGACCACCCGCAGCACGACGGCTTCCAGATTGCGGTCCGGATTGCCGTTCTGGGTGTACATGGCGAAGACGACCAGGTGCTGGAGGCCGTCCGCACGCTGCGCGGCCGGCTGGAAGGCCAGCAGGGAGTCCAGGAAGTCCGGCACACCGAAGCCTCCGTCCGCCCAGCGCCGGAGGTCGGCGACGAGGGCCCGGTGGTACGCCTCGTCGTGGGGCAGCAGCGGAGAGAGATCCTCGATGGCCGCGATCGCGCGCATGAGCACGGCCTCGACGGCGGCCCGGGCGGGCGCCCCGTCGGCCTCGAAGTCGATCGAGCCGTCCTTGGACTGCCAGGGCCGGATCTCCTCCACGGCATCCTTGAGGACCGGCCAGGAGGGATGGTCGACCACGCGCTCTGCGGGCAGAACATCGCCTTCCGCGCGACCCTGCACAAGAATTTCCGTCATTGCTCACCTTCCACGGGAGAACCTCGCGTCTATCCACCGTATATGGACGACGTCCCCTCACTCAACCGGAGTAGCCGGAAATCATCCTGCTTACCACCCCTGCTCACCGATGTTTTTCCTGCCTGCAACGGTACCCACGATCATTCACCCCACTCCCCCCTGTGTTGCTCCTCTCCCCGAGCGGGTACCGGCGCGTGCCACCGGCCGCGAGCGCGGCACGGGCCGCCGCGTCAGCTCAGGCCAGGACGCGCCCACGCACGGGTGACCGGCTTCGCACCCTGCGGCAACAGGCGTACGTGCGGTTAGGCTGCCCTGCTGGTTCAGTGGCCGCCGAACCCGGAATGGAGACAACCTTGACTTTCCTCACCATCGGTCACCGCGGAGTGATGGGTGTCGAGCCGGAGAACACCCTGCGTTCGTTCGTGCGGGCCGACCGCGAGGGGATGGACGTCATCGAACTGGACCTCCATCTGAGCAAGGACGGCGCGCTCGTGGTGATGCACGACGCGGACGTGGACCGCACCACGGACGGCAAGGGCCGTATCAACGACTTCACCCTGGCCGAGCTGCGGGAGCTGGACGCCGGCAAGGGCGAGCGCGTCCCGGTCTTCGAGGAGGTCCTCGACGCCGTGCAAGCGCCGCTCCAGGCGGAGATCAAGGACGTGGCCGCCGCGCGGGCGCTCGCCGAGGTCATGCAGCGGCGCGACCTGATGGCCCGCGTCGATGTCATCTCCTTCCACGACGAGTCCCTCGCGGAGATCCGCCGGCTGCTGCCGGGCGTGCGTACCGCCCTCGTCGCCAGCCGGTACGGCACCGATGTCGTCGACCGCGCGGTCGCGGTGGGCGCCGGAGCGCTCGTGCTGAACATCCGCCGGCTGACCCTGGAGATCGTGGAGAAGGCGCGGGCCGCGGAGCTGAAGGTCATCGGATGGGTGGTCAACACCCAGGACCATCTGCGGCTGGTGCGCGCACTGGGCCTGGACGGCGCGACCACCGACTTCCCGGAGATCAAGCACACCAGCCGCTTCACGGCATAGTCCTCCGCCGGGAGTCACGCGGTGGAGACGTCCGTCCCGCACGCGGGACGGAAGACCACCGCATCGTGGCGGCGGGCCGGATGTGAGCTGCCGCGTTACGCCAGTTCCTTGACCAGCAGTTCGAACTGCGGGTCGTCGCGCTGCGGGACACCGGCCCGCTCGTCGCCGTACGGGAACGGGCTCATCCGGCCCGTACGGCGGTAGCCGCGGCGCTCGTACCAGGCGATGAGGGTGTCGCGGGCGAGGGGGACCTGCCGGGCCCCGCATGACGGAACGTCGTCCGGGCCGGCCCCGTCGTACGGGTTCACTCCACGCGATCCCGCGTAGGGTCCCCGTCATGGTGCATGTACTGAGCAGCCGGATTCTGTTGCGGCCGACCGACCCCGAGCGGTCCCGGGCCTTCTACGGCGAGGCGCTGGGCCTGGCGATCCACCGCGAGTTCGGGACCGGGCCGGAGCGCGGGACCGTGTATTTCCTCGGCGGGGGATTTCTGGAGGTGTCCGGCCGGTCGGCGGAACCACCCGCGCCGGGGCTGCAGATGTGGCTCCAGGTCGCGGACGCGGAAGCGGCGCATGAGGAGTTGGCGGCCCGCGGCGTGGAGATCCTGCGGCCGCCGAAGAAGGAGCCCTGGGGACTGGTCGAGATGTGGATCTCCGATCCGGACGGTGTGCGGATCGCGATGGTGGAGATTCCCGAGGACCATCCGATGCGTTACCGGCCCTGAGCGCCGGGCGCGCTCCCCCGTGTGCGTCCATGCGCTCCCGTGTGCGGTACGGGGCCGGGAAGCCTCCCGGCGTATCCGTCCTGACCGGGAGGTGCGCTGTGCACGGACCACCGCTGGTCGGCTGGCTGGTCGTCGGGCTGTGCGGTGCAAGCGGTGTGTACTGCCTGCTCCTCCTGCGGTCGGCCGGGCCTCCCGGGGCCCGGCGCGACGCGGGCGGCGAGGCGCTGATGGGGCTGGGCATGGCGGCGATGGCGGTGCCGGTACTCGATCCGCAGCCGTGGGCCGTGCGTGTGTTCGCCGCGGTGTTCGCCGTCCTGGCGGTGCGCGGGCTGGTGCACGCGCGCACCGGTGGCCACCACCTCCATCACGCCGTGGGTTCACTCGCCATGGTCTACACCGCGTTGTCGATGCCGGGCGGCGGAGCCTGGGGGCCCGAGGGGCACGCGGGCCACGTCGCGACTCAACCCTCGGGCGGATTCCCGATGTTGACGGGGCTGCTGCTGGTCTACTTCGCGGTGTACGTGCTGCGCACGGGCACCCGGATCGTGCCGCTCGGCGGCGCGGACCCCGCGGGGTCCCCGACGCCCGTGGTCGCCGGCTGGGTGGACCGCCCCGAGCTGGCGACGGCGTGCCGGATGTCGATGGCGATGGCCATGTTCACCATGCTGCTGGCCGTCTGAACCGGCCCACGGCGCTTCAACCCTACGGATTCCGTGGTCTCTATCACTTCGCGGTCCAGGCCATACCCGGGGGGTAGCCCGCGCTCGTAGGCTGGCCGCCATGATGCTCCCGCTCGCCCTGCTCGTTCTCGCCGGGCTGACCGCGGCGATCGCCCCGCGCCTGCTGCCGGGCACCGCGTGGGCGGACCGCGAGCCGGTGCTCGCCCTGTGGGTGTGGCAGTGCGTGGTGGCGGCCGTACTGCTCTGCTGCGGGCTGGCGATGGCGCTCAGCGCCGCGGGCGCCTGGGAGGCCGTACGCGGCCATGTCTTCGCCTCCGCGCCGCGCGGCGTCGTCGAGGCGTACGCCCTCCAGGGCTACGGTCCGTGGGCGGGGACCGTCGCCGGAGTGCTCGCCTGCGGAGGCGCGTGGACCGCGGCCATGCTGGCCCGTGAGGTGTGGGCGGCGCGCGCCAGGCACCGGCAGCGGCGCGCGGAGATGCTGGTGCGCTCCCCCCGGCTGCCCGGCGAGACTCCGGCCGAGGACCGGTTGGTGGTCCTCGAGGGGGAGCGGCCGGACGCCTGGTGGCTGCCGGGCCCCGAGCCCCGGCTCGTCGTCACCACAGGAGCGCTGCGGCGGCTCGACCGGCGCCAGCTGGACGCCGTGCTGGCCCACGAGCAGGGCCATGCGCGGGCGCGCCACGACTGGCTGCTGCACTGCTCGTCGGCGCTCGCCAACGGCTTCCCGCAGGTGCCGGTTTTCGCGGCGTTCCGCGACCAGATGCACCGGCTGGTCGAGCTCGCCGCCGACGACACCGCCTCCCGCCGCTTCGGACGGCTGACGATCGCGCTAGCGCTCGTTGAACTCAACGAGGACCGCGGGGTGTTCGGGCCGTGCCCGACACCGCCGGCCCAGGTCTCGCAGCGGGTGGACCGGCTGCTGTCCCCGGCGCCCCGGCTCAGCCCCGCCCACCGGCTGCGACTGACGGCGGCCGCGGCACTGGTCCCGGTGGTCCCCCTGCTCCTGGCATTCGTTCCGGCGCTCCGCGTACTGGGCTAGAGAAGGCTGTGACCGGGGAGATTCACCGGCCGGCGACGCTCCCCCGGACTCCGTCCGGGTGGGGGCGGTAGCCGGGGGCTTCGCGAGGTGGTGCCCGGCCGGAATCTGGCTCCCTCTCCGGCGGGGTCCTGCGAAGATCTCTTCATGGATGCGCCGTTCCTCCGCTCACCTCCCTCACCCCCCGGCAGCGACACCCCGGCCGGGGCGACGGTCCGGATTCTTCTGTGGACCGCGGCGGTCTGTGGCCTGCTGAGCGCCGTACTGCTGGTGCTGGTGGCCGTCCATTGGGCGCCCCTGATGTCCGCCGACCGGGGCATCGCCCACGACCTTCACCGCTCGGCGGTGGACCACCCCGGCTGGACCCGCACCAACCGGATCATGACGGACTGGGTGTGGGACCCGTGGACGCTGCGTGCGTTAGTGCTGGTCACCGCGCTGCTGTTGGCGTGGCGCGCTCATCGGATGACGGCCCTGTGGCTTCTCGCCGTGACCCTGACCGGATCCGCGGTGCAGCAGGGCGTGAAGGCGGCGGTGGGGCGGCCACGTCCACGGTGGCCGGACCCGGTGGACTCGGCCCACTACGCGTCCTTCCCCTCGGGGCACGCGATGACCGCGGCCCTGGCCTGCTGTCTGCTGCTGTGGCTGCTGGTGAGCGTCGGGGTGCGCGGGTGGTGGCTGCGGAGCGCCGTCACCGTGGGCGCGGTCTCCGTCGTGGGCGTGGGCTTCACCCGGCTGTATCTCGGGGTCCACTGGCTCTCGGACGTGGTGGCGGGCTGGCTGATGGGCGTGGCACTGGCGGCGGTGGCCGCAAGTGTGTTCGTCCGTTGGCCGAAGGAGGGTGGCGCGCGAGAGGTGCCCTTGTCCCGGGACGGGTGACCCGGGAGGATCGCGGCATGGCGATCAAGGGCGTGCTCTTCGACTTCTCCGGGACCCTCTTCCGTGTCGAACCGGCCGATTCCTGGTTGCGGACCGTGCTCGACCGGGCCGGTACCGCGGTTCCGGAGGACGAACTCCTCCACTGGGCCCAGCGGCTGGAGTGGGCCGGTGCCCTGCCGGGCGGACTCTCCCCGCGGATGGTGCCGCCCCACCTCGCACAGCTGTGGGCGGACCGTGACCGCAGCGCGGAACTGCACCGGGCGGCGTACGAGGGCCTGGCCCGGGAGGCCCGTCTGCCCTGGCCGCAGTTGTACGGGCCGCTGTACGACCGCCACAGGGAACCGGCTGCCTGGGCGCCGTACCCGGACGCCTCGGAGGTGCTGGGCGAGCTGCGCGCCCGCGGTGCCGGGGTCGCCGTGGTCAGCAATATCGGCTGGGACCTGCGCCCGGTCTTCCGCACCCATGGGCTGGACGCCTCCGTGGACGCCTACGCCCTGTCGTACGAGCACGGGGTCCAGAAACCGGACCCGCGGCTGTTCCGGGTCGCCTGCGACGCGCTGGGGCTGGCGCCGGAGGATGTGGTGATGGTGGGCGACGACCGCCGGGCGGACGCGGGCGCGGCGGGGCTGGGCTGCGCGGTGCACCTGGTCGACCATCTGCCGGCGGCGGAACGTCCCGACGCCCTGCGCCCCGTACTGGACCTGGTGGGCCGGGAGAGCTGAGGCGGCGTGGGGCCATGACAACGGGGGCAGCGGTGGCGGCACGGCCGTGGGTGGTAGCCGCGGCAGCGATGGCGGAGCAGTGGGTGACGACCGGGACAGCGGTGGCAGCGGGACCACCGGTGACGACCGGGACAACGGCGACGGCCGCGGCAGCGGTGGCGGCGGGGCCGTCGGACATGGCCGGAACAGCGGGACGGTCCGGGGCCGGTGGAGCCCTCGCGGGTGCGGGGCCCCAGCTGCGTGACGGTGGCCAGAAACCGCCGTTTCGGACGATCCCCCGCGTCGCCCGAAACGGCGGCAGCCCCAGAAAACCGGCCCCTGAGCAGGGCCGGACATCCGAAGACCCACTAAGTATATTGGCTCGAAGCCAGTCAACGCAGGAGTTACAGGATGTCCCCGCGCAGCGCATCGGTCAATGAAGAGTTGCGCCGGCGCTCCCGCGAGCGCCTGCTCCAGGCCACGGTCGAACTGGTGGGCGAACGCGGCTATGAGGCGACGACGCTCGCCGATATCGCGGACCGCGCGGGCTCGGCCCGCGGACTCGTCTCGTACTACTTCCCGGGCAAGCGGCAGCTTCTGCAGTCGGCGGTGCACCGGCACATGCATCTGCGGCTCGCCGCCGCGCTGGAACGCGAGCCGCGGACGGACGACGGCGAGGAGCGGCTGGCACGGGCGATCGACGCGATCCTGGGCATCGCCCGTGACCAACCCACGCTGATGCGTACGCACATGGCCGGGATACTCACGGCCGAGGGGTTCATGCAGTGCCCGGAGCAGCAGCGGCTGGCCGCGCTGCTCAGGGACACCGTGATGCGCTACGGCTCGGCCGACCCGGACACCGACTATCCGCTGCTGCGTGCCCTGCTGATGGGTGCCGTGGTGGCGGTGCTCCTGCCGGGCGCGCCCATGCCGATCACGCGGCTGCGCGCCGAGCTGTTCCAGCGCTACGGCCTGGACTGGGAGCGCGGTGTCCCGCCGGACGCGGACCCCCCGGCGGACAGCAGCTACCGGTGGTGAACCGGGCCGGCCAGCGGTACGCCGGCGGCTGCCGGGCCATGGTGTCGCGGCCTTCGGCAGGGGCCGGCGCGCGGCGCTGTCACGGGACGGTGCTCGATGGCGCTCCTGCGGCGGGGAAGTGTTGTGCGTGACGCGCGGTTGCTCGGTTTACGGTGCCGCGGCGTCGTGGCTCAACCGTACGAGGGGCATGTCCTGGACACCGTGCGGTTATCTCCCGCGCGCCCCCCTTCCGGTGGGATGCTGGAAACACCCTGCGGGAAGGAGCCCGCCGTGCTTCGTGTCGCCGTTGTCGGTTCAGGACCGAGTGGGGTGTACACCGCCCAGGCCCTCGTCGAGCAACAAGCCGTGCCCGATGTGCATGTGGATGTGCTGGACCGCCTGCCCTGCCCGTACGGGCTGGTGCGCTACGGCGTCGCTCCCGACCACGAGAAGATCAAATCGCTGCAGAACAACCTCCGGAAGGTTCTGGAGCATCCGCGCGTCCGCTTCCTGGGCCATGTGGAGATCGGGCCGGGTGGCGTACGCCCGGACCAGCTGCGCGAGCTCTATCACGCGGTGGTCTACTGCGTGGGCGCGGCGACCGACCGGCGGCTCGGTATCCCCGGCGAGACGCTGCCCGGCAGCTTCTCCGCCACCGAGTTCGTCTCCTGGTACAGCGCGCATCCGGATGCGCCCGCCGATGACTTCCTGCTCGGCGCGCGCTCCGCGGTGGTCATCGGGGTGGGGAACGTGGCAGTGGATGTGACCCGCATCCTGGCCCGGGGAGCGGAGGAGCTGCGGCCGACCGATGTGCCGCAGGCCGCGCTGGGCCTGCTCGCGGACAGCCGGGTGAACGAGGTGCACATGGTGGGGCGGCGCGGGCCGTCGCAGGCGAAGTTCACCACCAAGGAGCTCCGGGAACTGGGCTCGCTCCCGGGCGCGGAGGTCGTGGTCGACCCCGCGGAGCTGGCGCTGGACCCGGCGGTCGCCGACTCCTCGGGACTTCCGGCGGTGAACCGCCGCAATGTGGAGGTGCTGCGGGGCTGGGCCGCCCAGCCGCCCCGGGACCGTAGCCGCCGCATCCATCTGCGGTTCCATCTGCGCCCGGTGGCCGTGCTCCCCTCTCCCGACGGGGAGCGGGTCGCGGGAGTGCGTTTCGAGCGGACCGTACCGGACGGGCACGGCGGTGTGGTGGGGACCGGGGCGTTCGAGGAGATCCCGGCCCAGCTGGTGCTGCGCTCGGTCGGCTACCGGGGCGTGCCGCTGCTGGGGCTGCCGTTCGACGCGGACCACGGCACGGTGCCGAACGCCGAGGGGCGCGTACTGCGGGACGGCACGCCCTCCCCCGGTGAGTACGTCGCCGGGTGGATCAAGCGGGGACCGACCGGCGTCATCGGCAGCAATCGGCCGTGCGCCAAGCAGACGGCGGCGGCGCTGCTCGCCGACGCGCCGGCCCTGGCGGGCCGACGGGTGCCCGACGACCCGCGGGAGGCACTGCGGCTGCTGGGTCAGGAGCCGGTGGAGTGGCCGGGCTGGCAGGCGATCGAGGCGGCGGAGGCGGCACTGGGCCGGACCCTGGGCCGGACGACCGTGAAGATCCCGGACTGGGCGGGTCTGCTGGGCGCGGCGGGCGACGTCACGGGGCAGGGCGAACGCCCGGCCCGGGGTGACCGTACGGACCGGGGCGACCTCGTGGAGCAAGGGGCCGACCGCGCAGGCCAGGGCGCCCCCGCCGGTCAAAACCAATCCATGGATCAGGGCGAGCCCATGGATCAGGGCGAACGCGCCGGTCGGAACGGCCGCGCGGGTCAGCCCTCGCCGAGCCGCGCCGTCTGACGGTCGACCGCCCGGAGCACGTGGTCGAGTAGTCCGGGGAAGAGCGCGTCGAGATCGCTACGGCGCAGCCCGCTCATCTTGGCGGTGCCCCGGTAGGTCTGGCCGACCACACCGCTCTCGCGCAGCACCCGGAAATGATGCGTGGTGGTGGACTTGCTCACCGGCAGCGCGAACGCGGAACAGGAGAGCTCCTCGTCCGCCTCGGCCAGCGATCGGACGATACGCAGCCGCATCGGGTCGGAGAGCGCATGGAGTACATGCTCGAGCCGGATCTGATCACGCGTCGGGTGGTCCAGCGTGCGGCTCGGCGTCGTGGTCGTCGTCACGGCGGCTCCTCGTCTCTGTGCCCTTGGCCCTGCGGGTCTCCATTGTACGAGAACTCTCGTAGTTCGAGGACCGCGCCGGCCTCTCGAGGAGCCGGGCGTCCGGAGGCCACCTCGCGGCGGCCGGTGCCCCACGGTCACGCCTACCTCCCCGGGCGACGCCCATGCCTCACCCGGCGTCACCAAGGCACCCCGCCGTCGCGCCCACCTCTCCACGGCGCCGCGACGCAGGCCTCCGTACGCCGCCGCCCTCGCCGACGTACCGCCGGATGTGCGGCCGCCACGATCGGGCGGTCGCACATCCGGCGCATGTCCCCGTGCCGGGAGGGATCAGGGAGCGGAGCTCGGACGCGGTCCGCGGCCCCCCGCCTCGGGCGGGGTCGCGTCCGGGTCGACGCCCAGCACGATCGATCCGATCAGGCCCTTGCTGTAACTGCCGGGCCTGACCTGCTTGAGCGTGACCACCGACGCCGCGCCCGCCGACTGGCCGGTACGGTCATCGGTGAGCTTGACCCGCTCGCTCGCCGTGTGCTTGGCATACGGATCCAGCTCGGCGATGGCGTCGGCGACCTCGTCGGAGAAGAAGACCTGGCCGGTGTGGGCGACATGGCCGTCCTCATAGGTCCGTCCCTCTACCTCGCCGCCGTAGTGGACCTTGAGGTGGATGTGGGTGGTGCGGCCGTAGTACCAGCCAGGGAAGATCGTCTCGAAGGTCGCCCTGCCCCGCGCGTCGGTGAGCTGCACGCCGCGCAGGAACGTGGTCTCGTCGGTGTTCGGGATGTGCCCGTTCTCGTCGGCCTTGCTGGGGTCGTAGGGCTCGTCCGGGGAGATGCCCGTGTAACCGGCGTAGACGCCACCGGCGTCGCAGTGCCAGATGTCCACCGCCGCGTTGGGCAGGGGCTTGCAGGATTTGGTGTTCACCACCTGGAAGGTGAGGGCGAGCGGGACGCCCGGGCGGTTCTCCGTGATGTCGCGGCGGACCTTCTCGTCCTCCAGGTAGTAGGGGCCCGTCATCTGCTCCGCGGTGAGGAGGCACTGCGGGGCGGTCGTCGATCCGGCGGCGGGCGATCCGGTGGCCGCCGCGCCCGTGGCGGAGCTCTCCGTCCCGGCCGAGGCCTGAGCGGCGTAGGCGGCAATTCCGGCCACTCCGAGCCCCGCTCCGCCGAGGACGGTCAGAGCCTTCCGTCGGCTGAACCCCGTTGCGGCGGGGGCGTTCTCGTCCTGCGTGTGGCGCGTGTGCCTGGCGTGATTGGTCATGCTGTGGAACCTAGGAGCCGACGATGAGAGAGGTCTGGGTGGCAGCTGTGCGGACCCTGTGAGACGCCGGAGCCGAGTGGTTCTCGTGCAGCCAAGTACGGTTCCCCGGGCGGGATGTGATCGTGTATCAGATTTTACCGAGAAGTCAGGCCAGGGCCACAGCGCGGAAGCGGCCGGACCCCTGCCGACGACTGCCGAACAGGGGTGGCCACCACGGTGGTGGGGCGGCGAGGAAGCTCCTGCGCGACGCAGTGTTCAGACCGCGCGGTGGTACTGCTGGGGCGCGTGCACCCGGCCGCCCAGCTCGCGTGCGGCGTGGCGGGCGAAGGAGGGGTTGCGCAGCAGTTCCCTGCCCAGCAGCACCGCGTCCGCCTGCCCGTCGGCGAGGATCTTCTCCGCCTGCACCGGGTCGGTGATCAGGCCGACCGCCGCGACGGGCAGACCCGCCTCGGTGCGGACCCGCTGGGCGAACGGCACCTGGAAGCCGGGGGCGGCGGGAATGTGCGCGCGGGGCGCGAGCCCGCCCGTCGAGACGTCCAGCAGATCGACCCCGTGCGTCCGCAGGTCACGCGCGAAGCGGACGGTGTCGTCGCCGGTCCAGCCCTCTCGCTCGTCCTCGGGGTTCTCGGTCAGCCAGTCGGTGGCGGAGATACGGAAGAACAGCGGCAGTTCCTCGGGCCACACCGCGCGCACCGCGTCCACGACCTCCAGCGCGAAGCGCGTGCGGTTCTCGAAGGAGCCGCCGTACTCGTCCGTGCGGTGATTGGTGTGCGGAGAGAGGAACTCGCCGATCAGATAGCCGTGCGCACCGTGCACCTCGGCGACCCGGAAGCCGGCCGCGAGGGCCCGCCGCGCGGCATCCGCGAACTCCCCCACGATCTCCTTGATCCGGTCCTTGCTCAGCTCGGCGGGCACGGTGTGGCCATCGTCGTACGCCACCGGGCTCGGCCCGACGGGCTGCCATCCCTCCCCTTCCTCGGGGAGCGGTCCGCCGCCCAGCCACGGGCGGTCGGTGGATGCCTTCCGTCCGGCATGCGCCAGCTGAATTCCCGGCGTCGCCCCATGACGTGCGAGGAAGGCGGCGATCCGGCCGAGCGCCTCGGCCTGCCGGTCGTTCCAGATCCCGAGGTCGGCGGGGCTGATCCGCCCCTCGGAGCTGACCGCTGTGGCCTCCACCAGAATCAGTCCGGTGCCCCCGGTGGCCCGCGCCGCGTAGTGGGCGAAGTGCCAGTCGTTCGCGACGCCGACGTCCGGCCCGGACACCTCCGCGCTGTACTGGCACATGGGCGCCATCCAGATGCGGTTCGGGATGGTCAACGACCGTAGGGTGTAGGGCTCGAAAAGGGCACTCATGAAGGACTCCGTTTCGCCTGTCGCAGCGGGATCGGCCGCTTCGTACGATACTCGCCGTACTACGATGGAAGTCAAATTACGGCGCCTCTCGTACCATGCCGGAGTTCCGCCGGCGGTCGCCATACGGCCCACCCGACCGCCGCACGCGGCCGCCCGCGGCCCCAACGCACCGCCCGCTCCACGGAGTCGGCCGACCGGACTCGGTACCGACGCCGGTACGGACCCGCCCTCACCGGAGACGACGCCGTCCCGGAGAGGGCCCGTAACGACCGACGCACTGCTTCCAGGGCGGACCACGGCGACCGTTGGGGGACCCGTCCTGTGTACGGGGCACCGCTCTCCCCCCGTAGTCCCCCGGTGTGTGCGGAGGGGAGCGGCGTGAGCCAGTAGAGTGACATCCCGTGGCTTCACGATCGTTGAACGAGATTCTCGAGCCGGGATGGGCCAAGGCTCTGGACCCGGTGGCTGAACGGATCGCCGCGATGGGGGACTTCCTCCGCGCCGAGATCGCCGCGGGCCGGACGTATCTGCCCGCCGGAGGGAATGTGCTGCGCGCCTTCCAACAGCCGTTCGACGAGGTGCGGGTGTTGATCGTGGGCCAGGACCCGTATCCCACGCCCGGTCATGCGGTGGGGCTCAGCTTCTCGGTGGCACCGGAGGTGCGCCCGCTTCCGGGCAGCCTGGAGAACATCTTCCGGGAGCTGCACACCGACCTGGGGCTGTCCCGGCCGTCCAACGGCGATCTCACGCCGTGGACGCGACAGGGCGTGCTGCTCCTCAACAGGGCGCTCACCACCGCCCCGCGCAAACCCGCGGCGCACCGCGGCAAGGGCTGGGAGGAGGTCACCGAGCAGGCGATCCGGGCCCTCGCCTCCCGCGGCCGGCCCCTGGTGTCGGTTCTGTGGGGCCGTGACGCCCGGAATCTCCGTCCGCTGCTCGGCGATCTGCCCGCCGTCGAGTCCTCGCACCCCTCCCCCATGTCCGCGGACCGCGGCTTCTTCGGTTCCCGCCCCTTCAGCCGCGCCAATGAACTGCTCGTGCGGCAGGGAGGGCAGCCGGTGGACTGGCGACTGCCGTGAGACTCCGCGCGGAGACGGAGCCCGCCGCGAACCGCCGTCGGCGCGGCGGCGGCTGCGCCGGGCCACGACGGAGTCCTGCCTCATGACGGCCAACGGACAGTCACCGTCCGAGTGGGTGCTCGGGGTCGATTCCGGCGGTTCCGGGATGCGGATCGCCATCGCGCGGTCGGGGGACGCCGAGCCGGTCGCCACCGTGGTGTCCCACGAACCCGTACGCACCGGCCCGGCCGGTATCGATGCCGGGCACCTGCTGGAACTCCTGCTGCCCGCCGCCCGGGAACTGCTCGAGCGGGCCGGTGCCGCCGCACCCGCAGCGGTCGCCATCGGCGCGGCCGGTATGGCGACGCTCGGCGACGATCTGCGGGCCCGGCTGCCCGGTGCGCTGGCGGAGGCTCTGGGAACCCGGCGGCTGGCCCTCGCCGCCGACGCGGTCACCGCGTACGCCGGGGCGCTCGGCCAGCGGCCGGGAGCGGTGGTCGTCGCGGGCACCGGCATGATCGCTCTCGGCACGTCCCTGGGCGTGGGGGCCGGCAGCGGGTGGCGGCGTGCCGACGGCTGGGGGCATCTGCTCGGTGACTGCGGCGGCGGGGCCTGGGTCGGCAGGGCCGGCCTGGAGGCCGCGCTGCGTGCTTTCGACGGCCGTGCCGGGGGGTCGACCGCGCTTCTGGCCCGGCTGGAAGCGGTGTTCGGACCGGCGCCGGAGCTTCCGGGGCTGCTGTATCCGCGCTCCGACCGGGCTGCCGTAATGGCGTCGTTCGCGCCGGAGGTGGGCCGTTGCGCCGCGGACGATCCGGTCTCCGCAGGCATCATGCGGGGTGCGGCCTGCGCCATCGCGGAGGCCGCGGCGGCCGTCTGCCCCTCGGCCGAAGGCTCCCACGTCGCGTGCACCGGCGGCCTGTTCAAGCTGGGCGAGCCACTCCTGACGCCGCTGCACGAGGAGTTGTCCCGACACGTTCCCCACGCACAGCGCGTGGAGGCGGCAGGTGACGCCCTGCACGGTGCCGTGTACATCGCGGCCGCCATCGCCACGGGTGGTCTGGTCCTTCCGGTCGACTCGGCGATGCTGCATCTGCCCGAGCCGTACGCCACATGACCGTCCAGAGGACCATCGGATAATTCGGGACGGATGGCACACTGTCGCCCCCTCCCCGAACAGCCGACCCCCCAAAGGGATTAACATGCGGCGCCATGAGCACCCCCACAGGGCCGGCGCCCGGCCTGCCTGTACGAATGCCGCGTCCCCGCCAACCAGGGCGACACCGCAAACCGGAGCCGGTCGCGGCTCCCGAGGGTGCGCCTGCGCTGGTTCTCGCCGTCCCCGGTAACCCCGGGTACGACACCCGCAGCCTCGCCGAGGAGGCCGTGAGCATCGCACGCTCCGAGCTGCCCGGCCTGGACGCCCATATCGGATATATCGACGGAGGCGACGAGGAGTTCCCGTCGCTCGAGGCTGTGCTGACCCGCGCGGCCGCCGCGCGGACCGCCCGCGCCGCCGCGCGGCAGGAGCAGGAGGGCGCCGAGCGCCCGGCCTACGACGACGGCCCGGTCGCCGTGGTCGTCCCTCTGCTCGCGGGCCCGGACAGCGCCCTTATGCGACGCATACGCCAGGCCGTCATGGACAGCCGTACCGCCGCGGAGCTGACGGATGTCCTGGGCCCGCACCCGCTGCTCGCGGAGGCGCTGCACGTGCGCCTGTCCGAGGCCGGTCTCGCCCGTGCCGACCGGGCCCGGCTGTTCACCGTGGCGACCGCGGCGGACGGCATCATTCTGGCCACGGTCGGTGGTGAGGAGGCCGTGCAGGCCGCAGGCATCACCGGCATGCTGCTCGCCGCCCGCCTCGCGGTTCCGGTGCTGGCCGCGGCGCTGGATGTGGACGGCTCCGTCGCCCGCGCCGCCGAGCAGCTGCGCGGCTCCGGCTCGGTGCAGCTGGCGCTCGCCCCGTACCTGATTGGCCCGGAGGTCGCCGACGGCCTGCTCAAGGCCGCGGCGGACGAGGCCGAGTGCCCCTCGTCCGAGGCGCTGGGCGCCTACCCGGCGATCGGGAAGCTGGCGCTCTCCAAATACGCGACGGCGCTGGGCATCACCCTCCAGTCCCAGCCGCCCGCGCGCTGACAGGCCGCTTTCCTCGAGCGATCCGCCCGGGGCGGCAGGGGCGGTGCCCCGTTTCCGGGGACACCGGCCCTCGCCCCTCTCTCCCCGCCCGGAACGGCGGGGGCCGGCCGACGCCGTTCCGGGCGCAGTACGGCGCGGTCCCGGCTCAGCCGAGGACGACGCAGCTCGCCGCCGGGACAGTGAGTGCGCCCGCGCGGTGCGGGAGGCCTGTCGCCGGGTCCACATCGAACCAGGTGACGTCCCCCGAGCGTTCATGGGCCGCGTAGAGCCGCCGGCCGGAGGGATCCAGGGTCAGATGCCGCGGCCAGTGGCCACCGCACGGCACACAGCCGATGAGCTCCGGCTCCTCCCCCGAGGCCCCCAGCGCGAGGACGGAGATGCTGTCGTGTCCGCGGTTGGCGGTCCAGGCGTACCGTCCGTCCGGAGCGATCACGACGTCCGAGGGATACGTCCCGTTCGCGGCGTCGCCCGGCACGACCGGCGTCTCGTTCAGCGGCACCAGTTCCCCCGCCGCCGCGTCCCAGCGGCAGACCGTGAGGGTGGGATCCAGCTCGTTGATCACGTACGTGCGGTGGCCGCGCGGGTGGAAGGCGAGGTGGCGCGGTCCGGCGCCCGGCCGCAGACGCACTTCGCGGTGCGGGGCGAGCGTACCGGCCGCCCGGTCGAGCGAGCAGACGCGCACCGAGTCCGTCCCGAGGTCCACGGAGAGCACCCAGCGGCCGGAGGGGTCCGGCAGTACCGCGTGCGCATGCGGCTCCGCCTGCCGCTCCAGGACCGGGCCGCGGCCCTCGTGCCGCAGCACATGGCTCGGCTCGCCCAGGGTGCCGTCGGCCCGGACCGGGAGTACGGAGACCCCGCCCGAGCCGTAGTTCGCCGTCAGCAGGTGCCCCTCGGCCAGGGCCAGATGGGTCGGGCCGTCGCCGTGTACGGGAGCGGCCGCGCCCAACGGCTCCGGCCGGCCAGAGCCGTCGCCGAGGCCGAGCGCCACCACCGCCCCGTGGGGCGTCTCGCTCACCGCGTAGAGCGTGCGGGTGCCGGGCGCGAGAGCGAGGAAGGACGGGTCCGGCACGGTGTCCAGGGTGTGCAGCTCGCTGAGCGCTCCAGTGGCCGGATCGACGGACGCGGTGGTGATTCCGCGCCCGCCGGCCGATGTGAAGGAGCCGATGTAGGCCCGTACCGGCCGTGCCGTCCTGCTGCCGTCCACTGTGCCGCCCCTCTCCGCCGTAGCAGTCCCGGCTGACGGTACCTATGGTTCAGACCAAGTACGGGCCCGGGGTGGCGACTCGGAGCATCCGGCGTGGTGACGTGCCAGTCGACGGTTCCGCGGGTCAGAAGGGGGCGAGAGGGGCGCGCGGGTTGCTGCCCAGAGGTGCGGCGAGCTCCGCGAGCGCTGCCTCCAGCTCATGCAGATGAGCCAGGGCCCGTTCGACGCCGGGGTGGTGCGGTCCGGCGGCCGCGGTGGCGGGCACGGAGCTCCGGGCGGGCGCCGGGGCCACCAGGCCTTCCACGGCGGCTTCCACCCGCTGGCAGGCAGCGGTCAGCCGCACGTCGTGCGAGGCGTCCGGGTCGGCGGCGACGTCGGCCAGCCCCTTCACCTGCTGGGCGCAGTCGTCGAGCAGCTCGATGACCTGACGGGCCCGGGCCTTGCGCGCCTTGAGCGGGCTGAGCGGGTGCACCAGCGGGGCGAGCGAGAGCCGTACCCGGCCCAGCAGCATCTCGAGCTCGGCGACGCGGGGGGCGGGATCCGCGTCGGGGGAGCCGCCCAGTCGGGCGGCGGCCTCGGCGGTGCAGGCGTGCACCGAGCGCAGTGCACGCTGGATCCAGGCGTCGGTGGTGGCATGGGTGGTGACGGGCAGCACGAGCAGCACGGCCAGCGCCGCGCCGAGTGCCCCCACGCCGGTCTCCGCGAGACGCAGCGCGAGCAGGCTGTGGTCCAGCACCCCCAGAAGACCGTAGAGCGCCCCGGCCATCAGCGTCACCGCGAGCATCATCCAGGTATAGGAGACCGCGGCTGTGTAGAAGATGACGAAGACGCAGACGGCGACGACAGCGACGGTCGGCGCCTTGTCGCCGTGCAGGGGGACGGCGACCAGCAGTCCGGCGGCGATGCCGACGACCGTGCCGAGGACCCGGCGGAAGCCGCGGACCAGCGTCTCGCCACGCGACGCGGTGTTCACAAAGATCCACCAGGCGGTGCCGACGGCCCAGTACCAGCGGTCCTCGGACAGGAACTGGCCGACGCCGAGCGCGAAGGCACAGGCGGCCGTCGCCTGGATCGCCTGGCGCGTGGTCGCACGGGCCAGGCCGCGGCCGCCCTGCGGCGCGGGTACGGCAGGCGCGGGCACGAGAGGCGGCGGCACACGCCGTTCGTAGCACCAGGCGCCGAAGCGGACGGCCGACGCCGCACCGAGAGCGAGCGCGACGGCCGCGTACAGCTCGGGCAGTTGACTCGGTACGGGGTGCAGAAACTGCGCCACGAAGAAGGTCATGAACGCGAATACGCCGAAGGCGTGGCCGCGCGTGCCCCAGCGGCGCGCGTACACCCCGGCGCAGACGACGAGGAGGAACGCCGCATCGCGCGCCAGGGGGACATCGTGCAGCACCGTCGCGAGGGCGAGCACCGGGAAGCCCACGACCGGCAGCAGCGCGGTGGTGACAGCCTGGCTGCGGACCGTGGCGTCGGTGACCGTGAAGAGCGCGAGGAGTGCGGCGAGGCCGCCCGCGATGGTCGCGACGAGGGAGTGACCGGCCAGGCCGGAGACGGTCACGGCGAGCCCGACCCCGAGAACGGCCCGGGCTGCGCTCCGCAGCCGCAGCCGCCCCGGGTCCGGGGCCACGAACATCCTCTTCAACACGGCATCCCGCTCCCTCTGCACCCCTGCACGCAAAAGGCGCCGCGGGATCCGCAGCGCCATCGACAGGACCATGAGAGCATGCGGAGGCCTCATGGCTCAAGGGACGTCATGAACACTGGACCATTGGCATAGTATCGTCCGCATGTGGCGCGCCAGGGGTGGGCCAACGGACCATGACCGCGTACGAGGCAGGGGCGTACGGGCTCGCCGACGAGGTTCTCACCCGGCGGCTCGCAACTGCCTGACGCTTTTCCGACGCGCTCGGCGTCCGGGCGGCCGCCTGCGGGGGCGGCACCCTCCAGCGGCGGCCACGACGCGCGCGCCTCAGGCGGCGGTCGCCGACTGCCGGCGCCCGGTGGTGCCATCCAGGGACCGGAGAGGCATCCACGGTTCCACCGGCACCCCTGACGCAGAGCCATTGGTACAGTCGCATGCTGGCTCCGACTACCGAGGGAGGCCGTCGGTCATGGCCGCTGTGGACGCCCTGGACGCCCGGATTCTGCGGCTGCTGCTCGAGCAGCCCCGGACCAGCGTGCGCGAGTACGCCCGTGTCCTCGGCATCGCCCGGGGCACCTTGCAGGCCCGTCTGGACCGCCTGGAGCGGGACGGGGTCATCACCGGCTCCGGGCCCCGGCTCTCCCCCGCCGCCCTCGGCCACCCGGTCCTGGCGTTTGTGCACATCGAGGTCACCCAGGGCCATCTGGACGATGTCGGCGACGCGCTCGCCGAAGTGCCGGAGATCATCGAGGCGTACTCGATCACCGGTGGCGGTGATCTGATGACCAGGGTCGTGGCGCGCGACAACGCACATCTGGAGGACGTCATCCAGCGGCTCATCCAGATGCCGGGCGTGGTGCGGACGCGTACGGAGGTGGCGCTGCGCGAGCGTGTGCCGCACCGGATGCTGCCGCTGGTCGAGGCCGTCGGCCAGGCCTCCGCCCGACCCCGCTGAGCTTCGGCCCCGGGCGAGCTCGGCACGCTGCAGCGGCCGGCGACAGCACGGCCGAACTGCCCCGGCGCCGCCAAGGCCAAGTGTTGATCAGCGCCGTTTGCGACTGGTGACACGGTTCTTACCGACACCCCGTGACCCGGCGTTCGGCACCGTGGGGCTCCTCTTCGGTGGCGGCCAGGGGGAGTTCGACATCCGGACCGCCTTCGACCGGGTCACCCTTCCGGACTGAGACCCCGGCGTTTCCTCACACAACAGCCATGGGATCATGCGCAGGCCTTATCCGTACAAGTGAGGAACGGAGCATAAATGGACTCAGGGGGTAGTGCGGTGCGCCGTTGGGGGGCGACGCTCATCGCCACCACGGCGGCCGTGTCGGTCCTGGTGCCGGCGAGCACCGCGCAGGCCGCGAGCGGTCCGTCGGGCGTCACCGCCAAGGGCGCCTATCTTCTCGACAGCGGGCCCAACAAGCAGCTGTGGAGCAAGGGCGCCGACACACGGCGTCAGATGGCCAGTACGACCAAAGTGATGACCGCCGTCGTGGTGCTGGACACCCGTGGGGTGAATCTCGACAAGAGGATCACCGTCAAGAAGGCCTACCGGGACTATGTGGCCCGCGAGGGCGCGAGCACGGCGGACCTGCGCACCGGCGACAAGCTGTCGGTGCGGCAGTTGCTGTACGGGCTGTTGCTGCCGTCGGGGTGCGACGCGGCGATGGCGCTGGCCGACAACTTCGGGACGGGCAGCACCACAAGGGCTCGTACCACGTCGTTCATCTCCAGGATGAACAAGAAGGCCGACCAGCTGGGCATGTCGAAGACCGGCTTCGACTCGTTCGACGGCATCTCAGGGGGCGGCAGGAATGTGTCGACGCCCCGCGACATGGCGAAGCTCGCGCGGCACGCCATCAGGAACAGCACCTTCGGCACGGTCGTGAAGTCCGCGAGCACCAGGCAGAAGGCCACCAACGGCCGGACGTACACCTGGTACAACACGAACAAGCTGCTGGGCTCCTACCGCGGTGCCATCGGCATCAAGACGGGAACCGGCACGGCCGCGGGGCCGTGCCTGGTCTTCGCCGCCAAGCGGGGCAGCCGCACGCTCGTGGGCGTCCTGCTCAACGACGCCAACCGGTACACCGACGCCCGGAAGATGCTCGACTGGGCGTACGGCACGCGCACCGCGATGAAGCTGCGATCGCTCCCGCAGGGCGCACAGCGCGACTGACGCCGTCCGGGGGCCGGCCCCAATGCCGTCGGCTCAGCCAGGACTCGGACGTGCGAGGAAGGTGTCAGCGCACGTCGGAGACTTCGAGTGGGCCATGAGCCACGGACATTGGGGCCGGTCGGGCAGGGCAGCCTCACGTGGCGGTCCGGACTGTTGTCGCGGCGCAAGGGAAAGCCCGCGTCCGGGCCGGACCGCAGCGCTTCCAGCGCCGCGCGGCGAGCGGGTCGGGTCCGCGCCCTGCGCGAGACCGCTCCACCGCTCGGCGGTGCTGCTTCAGCTCAGGGTCCCTGCAGGAGGTGGGTCAGCCCGGGAAGGTCAGCCGCACCTGGCGGTCGGGACTGGCGCGTTTCGTATCCACGAAACGCCGTCAGGGCAACCCTCACCCTGCCCCGCATGTCACTCAGGTCAGGCGGAAAGACGCCCGGCCGCACCGGCCCCGGGCGGATTCCAGGGACCGCCGCTCCGGATGGGGCATCGCATTCCAGCCAGTCAACGGCCCCTGTATCTCTGGCATTTCCCCCAGTCTTCATTGATCAGGATGGTGGAGCCCGGCGGCTCGGGCTGATCGACACGACCCGCAATCCCCGCCGGAACGGCCCCGCGGAACAGCCCCGCGGGGAAGGATCCTGTCGGCGAAGGTCGGGTACTACCAACGTGTTTGAGAACCAGCATCTGTCACGGCGCCGTGTGCTAGGACTGGCCGCCCTCAGCGGCGCCGCCGTCGCCGGAATGACCACGATTTCCGCCGCCCCGCGTGCAGCGGCCGCCGACAAGAGGAGTCCGCAGGGCGGCAGCGGCTCGTTCGTACCGGCCGTGGTGATCGGTACGGGATACGGCGCCGCGGTATCCGCGCTGCGGCTCGGCGAGGCCGGTATTCCGACGCTCATGCTCGAAATGGGGCAGCTGTGGAACAAGCCCGCCGACGACGGCAACGTCTTCTGCGGAATGCTCAAGCCCGACCGGCGGTCCAGCTGGTTCACGTCGCGCACCGAGGCCCCGCTGGGCTCATTCCTGTGGCTGGATGTGATCAACCGGGACATCGACCCGTACGCGGGAGTGCTGGACAAGGTGCACTTCGACCAGATGTCGGTGTACGTGGGGCGGGGCGTGGGCGGCGGTTCGCTGGTCAACGGCGGTATGGCCGTCGTGCCGAAGCGCTCGTACTTCCAGGAGGTCCTCCCCCGGGTGGACGCCACCGAGATGTACGACCGGTACTTCCCGCGCGCCAACTCCATGCTCAAGGTGAACCACATCGACAAGGGCTGGTTCGAGGAGACGGAGTGGTACAAGTACGCGCGGGTCTCGCGCGAACAAGCGGGCAAGGCGGGCCTGAGCACCACCTTCGTGCCCAACGTCTACGACTTCGGCCACATGAGGCGCGAAGCGGCCGGTGAGGTGCCCAAGTCCGCGCTGGCGGGCGAGGTCATCTACGGCAACAACCACGGCAAACAGAGCCTGGACAAGACCTACTTGGCCGCGGCGCTCGGCACCGGCAAGGTCACCATCGAGACCCTGCATCAGGTCAAGGCGATCCATCAACAGCCGGACGGCAGCTATGTGCTGTCCGTGGACCAGCTCGACGCCGACGGCACGGCCGTCGCCCACAAGGAGATCGCCTGCCGCCATCTGTTCCTCGGCGCCGGCAGCCTCGGCTCCACCGAGCTGCTGGTGCGCGCCCGGGACACCGGCGCGCTGCCCGACCTGAACGCCGAGGTCGGCGCGGGCTGGGGCCCCAACGGCAACATCATGACCGGCCGGGCCAACCACGTCTGGAGCCCCACAGGGCCCGACCAGTCCTCGATCCCCGCCCTGGGCATCGACGACTGGGACAACCCCGCGGCCCCGGTCTTCGCGGAGATCGCGCCGATGCCGGCCGGCCTGGAGACCTGGGTCAGCCTCTATCTGGCGATCACCAAGAACCCCGAGCGCGGCACCTTCGTCTACGACAAGGCCACCGACCGGGCCGTGCTGCGCTGGACCCGGGACCAGAACACGCCCGCGGTCGACGCCGCGAAATCGCTCTTCGACCGGATCAACAAGGCCAACACGACGATGTACCGCTACGACTTGTTCGGGCCGCATCTGACGAACTTCTCAGACGACTTCAGCTACCACCCCCTCGGCGGCTGCGTCCTGGGCAAGGCCACCGACGGGTACGGCCGGGTCGCGGGCTACCGCAACCTCTATGTCACGGACGGCGCGCTCATACCGGGGTCCATCGGAGTCAACCCCTTTGTGACGATCACGGCGCTGGCCGAGCGGAACATCGAGCGCATCATCGCGGAGGACGTCGCGGCCGCGTCCTAGTACTCCCGTTACGTTCGCTGTTTCTGCTGGTCGGAGCGTGTTGGCGCTGCGATGAGCTGATGTGCCGTCGCAGGGCGGAGTTGGTGTCCGGCCATGCGGCATGTGCAGTGGCAGTTCCGGCCCTCCCATCGTGCGGAGGGCCGGTTCGTTCCCGCCTCGAAAGGCCGGACGGGTTCTAAGGATTTTCCGGTGGCCGGCGTGAGATCAAAGAGAGTGCGGCCAGTCGATCCGCACGGGGGGGCTTGCCGAACTCCTCTGCCACCGCTGAAAGGGAATTCATGGACTCCGCCCGACGGCCGATCCTCTTCGTCAGTCTTCCGGAGAGCGGGCTGGCCAATCCGCTGCTCGTACTCGCCGAGGAACTCTCCCGCCAGAATGTACCGGATCTCTGGTTCGCCACCGATGAACCGCGGTGCGAGGATGTGAAGAAGATCGCGGTGGGGTCTACGGTGGAGTTCGCCTCGCTGGGTAGGGTGGTCACCGAGTTGTCGGCGGTGACGTGGGACGACGCGGTCTATCGCGAGATCACTCAAACCTCGCGTTTCAAGGCGCATCGTGCGGTGATCCGGCAGTCCTACAAGCCTGGGCGGCACGAGGAGAAATTCCAAAAGCTGGCGGCCGTCGTCGACGAGGTGCGGCCGGCGCTGATGGTCATCGACTGCATCAGTGCTTTCGCGATCGAGCTGGCGATTTCTCGGAATATTCCGTTCGTGCTGAGTGTGCCGTTTGTACCGAGCAATGTGCTGACGGCGTTCACGCCCTTCGCCAAGGGCTACACCCCGCGGGACTTCCCGGTGCCGCACACGGGACTGCCGTATCCGCTGACGTTCGCGCAGCGCATGACCAACGCGCTCTTCAAGTGGCGGACGCTGGCGATGTTCTGCACGCCCGAGATGGGCAAGGTGGTCGCGGAGGACAACCGGCGGCGCAAGGCGCACGGGCTCGGGCGGCTCAGTCTGATGGCGCGGATCGAGCACGCCGAACTGGTGCTGTGCAATTCGATCGCCGAGCTGGATTACCCCTTTGACATTCCGGAGAAGGTGCGGCTGGTCGGTGCCATGGTGCCGCCTCTGCCGGAGGCTCCGCAGGACGACGATCTCTCGCGGTGGCTGGATGCTCAGTCCTCGGTCGTCTATGTGGGGTTCGGGACGATCACCCGGCTCACTCAGGAGCAGGTCAATTCCATGGTAGAGGTCGCCCGTCGGCTCAAGGGGCGGCACCAAGTGCTGTGGAAGCTGCCGTCGGGGCAGCAGCACCTGCTGGCGCCGAAGGAGTCGTTGCCGGCGAATCTTCGTATCGAGAGCTGGGTTCCGTCGCAGTTGGACGTGCTGGCTCATCCGCATGTGAAGGTGTTCTTCACTCATGGTGGCGGCAATGGTTTCAACGAGGGCGTGTATTTCGGCAAGCCGCTCGTGGTGCGGCCGTTGTGGGTGGACTGCTACGACCAGGCCGTGCGCGGCCGGGACGTCGGCATCAGTCTGACCCTCGACCGGCCACGGGACATCGACGTCGATGACGTGGTCGACAAGCTCACGCGGGTGCTCGACACCCCCTCCTTCCGCGAGAACGCGGAGCGGCTCGGCGCCCAACAGCGCGCGGCGGGCGGCCGTGAGACCGCTGCCGAGCTGATCCTCGGACTTCCGGTCCTGGCGTAAGGCCGCACGAGCACACACGTACGTACGAGGACTACGAGGAAGACAAGGAAGAGGGAGCAGATGTCGTTCAAGTATCCCGTGTCCAGGCCCACTCTGGACGGTAGGGAGCTGGATTACCTGACCTCTGCCGTCGAGGACGGCTGGATATCGTCTCAGGGCCCGATGGTCCGGCGGTTCGAGCGTGCCTTCGCGGATTACAACGGGATCGCGCACGGCGTGTCCTGTTCGTCGGGGACTGCGGCGCTCACGCTCGCACTGCGGGCGCTGGGTATCGGCCCGGGTGACGAGGTGATCGTTCCGGAGTTCACCATGATCGCCTGCGCGTGGGCGGTCACGTACACCGGCGCGACGCCCGTGTTCGTGGACTGCGCGGACGACCTCAACATCGATGTCACGCGTATCGAGGAGAAAATCACGGAGCGGACGAAGGCCGTGATGCCCGTCCATATCTACGGCCGGCGTTGCGATATGGACGCGGTGATGGATATCGCGTACCAGTACAACCTGCGGGTCGTGGAAGACAGTGCGGAGGCCCACGGCATCCGTCCGGTCGGGGACATCGCGTGCTATTCACTGTTCGCGAACAAGATCATTACGGCGGGTGAGGGCGGCATCTGCCTCACCGACGACCCCCAGCTGGCCGGGCAGTTGGCGCATCTGCGGGCCATGGCGTTCACCAAGGACCACAGTTTCCTGCACAAGAAGGTCGCCTACAACTTCCGTATGACGGCCATGCAGGCCGCCGTCGCGCTGGCCCAGGTCGAGCGGCTGGATGACATTCTCCAGGCGCGGCGTGTGATCGAGCGGCGCTACGACGAGGGGCTCGCCGGGGTCCCCGGTATCACGCTGATGCCGCCCAGAGACGTGCTGTGGATGTACGACCTGCGGGCCGAACGCCGTGAGGAGCTGCGGGAGTTCCTGGCCGGTGAGTCGATCGAAACCCGGCTGTTCTTCAAGCCGATGAGCCGGCAGCCCATGTACTTCCACCCCGACTGGCCCTCACTCAAGGCGAATACGTTCGCCGAGGACGGGCTGTATCTGCCCACGCACACCGACTTGACCGCCAACGACCAGGACTTCGTGATCGACAGGATCCGCTGGTTCTACGGCGTCAGCTGACCGGCCCGTTCGAGAGGAATTCCGTCCATGACGCAAGCAGACCCGATGGTGGTCGACCTTCCGTTGCGCCAGCCCGGCGTGCCGTTCCCGCCGCCGCACTACGCCGACTACCGCGACCGAAAAGGGCTGGTCCTCTCGCACCTGCCCGACGGCAAACGGGTATGGCTGGTCACCCGGCACGAGGACGTACGCGCCGTCCTGACCAACCCCAAGATCAGCTCCAACCCCCAGCACGAGGGATTCCCCAACGTCGGGGAGACCCTGGGAGTGCCCAAGCAGGATCAGATCCCGGGCTGGTTCGTGGGCATGGACTCCCCCGATCACGACCGGTTCCGCAGGGCCCTCATCCCGGAGTTCACCGTCCGGCGCGTGCGCGCGATGCGACCCGCGATCGAGCGCACGGTGGAAGCACAACTGGACGCCATGCTGGCCGCGGGCAACACCGCCGACCTCGTCGCCGACTTCGCGCTGCCCATCCCCTCCCTGGTGATCTCCTCCCTGCTCGGTGTGCCGCCCGCCGACCGCGAGTTCTTCGAGTCCCGCACCCGCATCCTGGTCTCCCTCCGCGCCTCGACCGACGAGGACCGTATGGCTGCCGCCAAGGACCTCCTGCGCTACATCAACCGGCTGGTCGACATCAAGCAGAAGTGGGGCGGCGACGACCTCGTCACGCGGTTGCTGGCCACCGGCACCATCGCCCCCCACGAGATGTCGGGCGTGCTGATGCTGCTGCTCATCGCCGGTCACGAGACCACGGCCAACAACATCGCGCTCGGCGTGGTCACGCTGCTGATGAACCCTCAGTGGATCGGTGACGACCGGGCCGTGGAGGAGACGCTGCGCTTCCACTCGGTCGCCGACCTGGTATCCCTGCGCGTGGCGGTCCAGGACGTGGAGATCGCCGGACAACTCATCAAAGCGGGCGAGGGCATCGTGCCGCTGGTCGCCGCAGCCAACCACGACGAGGCCGTCTTCGGGTGCCCCCACAAGTTCGACCCCTCCCGGTCCGCCCGCCACCACGTGGCCTTCGGCTACGGCGTGCACCAGTGCCTGGGGCAGAACCTGGTGCGGGTCGAGATGGAGGTCGCCTACCGCAAGCTCTTCGAACGCATCCCGAACCTCGAACTCGCCGTGCCCGTGGAGAGATTGGACATCAAGTACGACGGCGTGCTCTACGGCCTGAACGAGCTGCCGGTCCGCTGGTAGCCGCCGCCCGCCGCGGTCCGCCCGGCGGCGCGTGCCACCGGCCGCCGGGCGGCCACTTCCACCGCAGGAGAGACATCGACATGCGTATCACCGTTGACCCCGGCCGCTGCGTGGGGGCGGGCCAGTGCGTGCTGAACGCGCCCGCGCTCTTCGACCAGGACGACGACGGGCTCGTCACCCTCCTCGCCGAGCCCGGCGCCGACCAGGAGTCCACGGCCCGGCTGGCGGGTGCCCTGTGCCCGTCCCGGGCGATCAGCGTGCACGAGAGCTGACACCCGACCCGGGCAGGAGCCTGTGTCCGAACCCCGGCGTGTCCCCCACAACTGACGAGAGTGCTTGAGATCCGGGAGCGAAACGTGCCCGTCCACAGAGATGACTACGCGATGAAGCCGCCCGCCGACGCGGCGGATGTACTGGGCGGCGGCTTCACGCTGCCCGAGGTGTTCGAGGCCGCCGTGGGGTCCGCCCCCGACGCGGTGGCCGTCGTCGACGGGGACCGCTCGTGGACGTGGGCGCAGTGGCGAGCGGACGTCGCCGCGCTGGCCCGCGGCCTGCAGGAGTCGGGCGTCGCACCCGGCGACGTGGTGGCGGTGCACCTGCCGAACTGCTGGGAGCTTCAGACCCTGCACCTGGCCGTCGCGGCCGTCGGAGCGGTACTGCTGCCCGTCCACCACGGCACCACGGCCCCGGAGGTCCACGCGCTGCTGACGCGGGCGGAACCCGTCCTTCTCGTCCTGTCGGCCTCCGGGAGCGAGAGTGAGGCAACGGCCCGTTCGCTTCTGGAGAGCGTCCCGTCGTTGCGCGGTGCGCTGATGGCCGGTGCGCTGGAGGCGGGGCGCGAGGAGCCGGGGGTCGGGTCGCTGGAGGCGGGGCGCCAGGAGCCGGGGGTCGGGTCGCTGGACGGGCTGCTGACGGCCTGGGCAGGCAGCGGGCCCCGGCCGGTGGACGTCACCCCCGACCTGCCGCTGGTCCTGATCCCCTCGTCCGGGACGGCCTCGGCGCGGCCCAAGCTCTGTGTGCACAGCCACGACGGTCTGCTGTCGAACACCGCGGCCGTCACCGCCGAGGCCGCCGACGCCTTCGACGGTACGGTGCTGACGGCCTGCCCGATGACCCATCTGTTCGGCCTCCAGGCCATGCACGCGGCGCTGTTCGCCGCCTGCGGGCAGGTCATGCTCACCGGCTGGGACGTGGACCGCTTCCTGGAACTGGCGCGGGAGCACGAACCCCGCGTCGTCTTCGCCGTGCCCGCGCAACTGCGGGATGTCGTCGCACGGCTGGCCGAGACGGACGAGCCGGCGGGCTTCGGGCCGTACCAGGTGCGCACGGCGGGGGCCGCCGTCGCGCCCGCGCTCGCCGTACAGGTGCGCGCCGTCCTCGACTGCGAACTGGTCGTGGTGTGGGGGATGTCCGAGATCGGCACCGGCACCCGCACCCGGATCCACGACCCCGACGGCAGTGTGGGAGGGCCGGTCAGCGGCGTGGACGTGCGGGTCGTCGACGAGCACGGCGAAGTGTGCGCGGCGGGCACGACCGGTGAACTCCAGTACCGGGGGCCGGGGTTGTTCCTCGGCTATTTCCGCGAGCCGGAGCTGACGCGCTCGGCCCTCACCGAGGACGGCTGGCTGCGGACCGGCGATCTCGCGGCCATCGGCGCGGACGGCGTGGTGGTGGTGCGCGGCCGGGCATCCGAACTGATCAACACGGGCGGCCGGAAGTTCAGCGCCACCGAGGTCGAGGGGCTGCTCGCGGGCCTTGCGGGCCTGGGCCCGCTGGCCGTGGTCGGCGCACCGGACGACCGGCTCGGGGAGTACCCGTGCCTGGTCGTGACCGACCGCGCGGACCGCACGATCGGTCTGACCGAAGTGACCGCGTTCCTGCGCCGGCTGGCGGTCGCCGACCACAAGATCCCCCTCGAACTGGTCACCGTGCGCGAGATTCCCCTCTCCCCCGCCGGGAAGCTCGACCGCGCGGCGCTCAGGCGGCTGCTCGCCAACCTTGAGGCGGCGCCCGTTCCGGCCCGTCTCGGCGCGGTCCCGCCGTACACGGTCGAGGAGGCGCTGGAACTCGTACGCGACTGTGTCGGCCAGGTGCTCGGGAACGGCGGCACGGCCGTCCCCTTCTCCCCCGAAACGGACTTCCGCCGGCTCGGCCTGGATTCCATCCTCGCGGTGCGGCTGCGTAATCTGCTGCGGGACGAGACCGGGCTGCCGCTTCCGACCACGCTGGCCTTCGACTTCCCCAACCCGCGGGCCGTCGCGCACGTACTGGCCGAGCGGGAGGAGCCGTCCCAGGAGGGGCCGTGGGAGATCTCGGCGGACGGTGCCGACCCTGTGGCGATCATCGGAATGGCCTGCCGGCTACCCGGCGGAGCCGACTCCCCCGACGCCCTGTGGGACCTGCTCGCCGACGGGACCGACGCGATGTCCGAGTTCCCGGAGGACCGCGGCTGGGACCTGGACCGGCTCTTCGACGAGGACCCCGACCGCCCGGGGACCTCGTACGCGCGCGAAGGCGGCTTCCTGCACGACGCGGGCGACTTCGACGCGGGCTTCTTCGGCCTGTCCGACCAGGAGGCGACGGCGACCGACCCGCAGCAGCGACTGCTCCTGGAGGCGGCCTGGGAGACCTTCGAGCGGGCGGGCATCGACCCGGAGTCTGTGAAGGGAACCCGTACGGGTGTGTTCACGGGCGCGATGGACCGCGGCTATGGCGCAGGCGCGTCCGCCGCGCCCAGCGCGTGGGAGAGCATGCTCATCACCGGGGCCGCCGGCAGCGCGATCTCGGGGCGCATCGCCTACACCTACGGGCTCGAAGGCCCCGCGATGACGGTCGACACCGCCTCCTCGTCCTCCCTCGTCGCCCTGCATCTGGCCTGCCGGTCCCTGCGGTCGGGCGAGACCGACCTGGCGCTGGCGGGCGGCGTCACCGTCATGGCGACCCCGGCGCCCTTCGCGCACTTCTCCCGACTGCGCGCGCTCTCCCCCGACTCCCGCTCCATGGCGTACGCCAACGCCGCGAACGGCTCCGCGTGGTCGGAGGGCGCGGGGCTACTGCTGCTGGAGCGGCTGAGTGACGCCCAGCGCAACGGACACCGTGTCCTGGCGCTCGTACGGGGCTCCGCCGTGAATCAGGACGGCGCCTCCAACGGGCTCACCGCGCCGAGCGGGCCCGCACAGCAGCGCGTCATCCGCCAGGCCCTGGCCGACGCCGGGCTGACGCCGCAGGACGTGGACGCCGTGGAGGGGCACGGCACCGGGACTCCGCTCGGTGACCCCATCGAGGCCCAGGCCCTGCTGGCCACGTACGGGCAACAGCGGCCTGAGGGAAGGCCGTTGTGGCTGGGGTCGGTGAAGTCGAACATCGGGCACACGCAGGCCGCCGCCGGGGTCGTCGGGGTCATCAAGACGGTGCTCGCGCTGCGCCACGGCGTTCTGCCGCGGACGCTGCACGTGGACGCTCCCTCGGCCAAGGTGGACTGGTCCGCCGGTTCGGTACGGCTGCTGACCGAGGCCCGGCCCTGGCCGCGGGAGAGCGGACTCACGCGCCGGGCGGGGGTGTCCTCGTTCGGGCTCACCGGCACCAACGCGCACGTGATCCTGGAGGAGGCGCCGGGTGAGGACGGGGAAAAGGACGTGGAAGAGGCGCCGGGCGAAGATCTGGTGGAGGCGCTGGGCGAGTCCGGGACGGCTCGGGGCCCGGAGCCGGCCGGTGACGCGGCCGCGCCCTGGGTGCTGTCCGCCCGGAGCCGGGCGGCGCTGCGCGCGCAGGCGCGGCGCCTGGCCGTGCACGTGGCGGCCGACCCCGGCCTGCGCGCCCAGGATGTCGCCTACGCCCTGGCCACCACCCGTGCCCTGCACCGGCACCGGGCCGTCGTCAGCGGCTCCGGCCGTGCACAACTGCTGGCCACGGCAGCGGAGTTCGGATGCGGTGAGCGGACCGCGGGTGTCATCCCGCACGATTCCGCGCCGGGCGGGCTGGCCTTCGTCTTCCCCGGGCAGGGCAGCCAGCGAAACGGCATGGGGCGCGAGGCGGCCGAGGCGTTCCCCGTCTTCGGGCAGGCGCTGCGCGAGGTGTGCGCCGCGCTGGATCCTCTGCTGGCGCGGCCGCTGACCTCGGTGATGTGGGCGGCACCCGGCTCCGAGGAGGCGGACCTCCTCGACGACACCACCTACACGCAGCCCGCTCTGTTCGCCGTCCAGGTCGCCCTGTACCGGCTGTTCGAGTCCTGGGGCGTGGTCCCGAACCACCTGGTCGGGCATTCGGTCGGCGAGATTTCCGCCGCTCATGTGACGGGCGTGCTCGGTCTCCAGGACGCGTGCGCCCTGGTGACGGCCCGGAGCAGGCTGATGGGCGCGCTGCCGCCCGGCGGTGCGATGGTGGCGGTGCGCATCACGGAGGCCGAAGTGACCCCGTGGCTGACGGAGTTGGCGGATGCGGTGTCGATCGCGGCCGTCAACGGTCCGCACTCCCTCGTACTCTCGGGCGCCGAGGCCCCGCTCGCCGCGCTCACGGACCAGCTCGCCGCCGCCGGTCACAAGAGCCGGCGGATCGTGGCGAGCGTGGCGGCCCACTCGCCGCTGATGGACCCCATGCTGGAGGAGTTCCGCGCGGTCGTCCGTACGCTGTCCTACGCCGCGCCTGCCGTTCCCCTGGTCTCCACCGTCACCGGCCGCCCCTTGACCGGCGAGGACGCGCACGACCCGGACCACTGGGTGCGGCACGTACGGCAGTCCGTACGCTTCAAGGACGCGATCGGCCGGCTCCTGGGCGAGAGCGTCACCGGGTTCCTGGAGCTGGGTGCCGAGCCGGCGCTCACGCCGATGATCGACGAGTGTCTGGAGTCGGCCGACCAGCCCGGGGCCGCCGTCGTGCCGAGTCTGCGCGCCGGAGTGCCGGAGCGGCACGCCCTGCTCACCGCGGTCGCCCGGGTGCACGCCCATGGCGTTCCCGTCGACTGGGACGCGGTGCTCCCCGGGGCCCGGCCCGTCGCCCTGCCGACGTACGCGTTCCAGCGGCGGCGGTTCTGGCTGGCGTCGGCTCCTGTGAGCCCGGCGGGCTCGGCGGGTCCGGCTGCCGACGGGGGCCTCGCGGATGTCACGGGTGTCGCGGTTGCCGCGGGCGGGATGGCGGCCGGTGAAGAGCCGCCGGGGCTGGAGGCCCGTCTGTCCGGTCTCGACGACGCCGAACAGGACGCGCTCGTACTGGCCCTGGTTCTCGCCGAGACCTCGGCCGTGCTCGGCGGCCAGGAGACACGTGGCGAGGAGGGCAACCGCACCTTCAAGGAGATGGGCATCGAGTCGGTGAACGCGGTCGAACTGCGCAACCGCCTCATCGCGGCCACCGACATCCGGCTTCCCGCCACGCTCATGTACGACTGCCCCACGCCGAAGGCCGTCGTCCGGCTCGTCCGCGAACGACTCGCGCGGCCGAACGCCCCCGCGCGCGATGTGGCCTCTGTCGTGGCGGAGTTGGAGTCCTTGCTCACGTCCGGCGCGAAGGTTTCGGAGGAGACGGTGGCGCGGTTGAAGGCGGTGACGGCGGGGTCCGGCGGTGGTACGGGCACTGGCCCCAGTGGGGTCCTGGACCTGACGTCGGCCAGTGATGAAGAACTGTTCCGGCTGATGGACGCGGAGAGTTGACGGTTGGGTGCGGGTGTTCTCCGGAGCGCCCGCACCCACCTGCCGGCTGAAGCCGGGGTTCCCGGCGTGCGCAGCCCGGTCGCTCAACGGGCGGCCGGGCCCTGCGCGTTGCCCGACGGCACTGCCTACAAAGCGGCAGAAGGCGCAGAAGCGGCCCGTCGGGGCGCCATGTCACAAGCGGGATGTCTCGCGTCGGCAACGGCATGATCTTGAGTCGGCGTACGCGGCGCTGTAGCGGCCCACGGTGGCCCGGCGGACGCCACCCGCCTCCCGGCCTGCGCGGCCCTGCTCGCCAACTCTAGGTAATCCACGCTATTTCGGGCCGTACGGTCCCGCCATGAACTCCCATTCCACGGCGGCGGTGCTGACCGCCCGCCGCATCGCCGTATCGTTCATGACCGCCGTATCGGCAGTGGGGGGCACCGCGCCCCTCGCCTCGGCCACCGGAGCAGGCCGGCACGCGCCGCAGGGACCGCTTGCCCCCCACGGGATTCCGTTCGCCGACGCCACGGTGACCCAGCAGAAGGACGGCTCGTTCACCGTGTCCTGGAAAGCGCCCGGCGTCGGTTCGGTGACCGTCTACGCCGGTGACAGGGCCGTGGCGCACGGCGGCGCCGAGGCCAGCGTCACCGTACGCGGACTGCCCGCCACAGCCCGCCAGTGGTTCCGCCTCGTCCCCGACCGGGGCGACCCGCTCAGCCTCACCGACCGCTCGCTGCACTTGAAGGGCAGCGCCAACTTCCGCGACGCCGGCGGCTACCGCACCGCCGACGGCCGGTGGGTGAAGATGGGCGTCCTGTACCGCACCAGCGACCTGCACGCGCTCACCGACGCCGACCTCGCCAAGATCCAGCGCCTCGGCATTCGTACGGACTTCGATCTGCGCATGCCGAGCGAGCGCGCCAAGACCCGGGGCCGCGTGCCCGCGGGCGCGCGCTACATCGTCGCCGATGTCTTCGGCGGAAACGTCAAGGGCGGGCTGCCCGCCACCGCCGAGGCGTCCGAGCGGATGATGATCGGCTCCTACCGGTGGCACGTCTCCAAGCCCTCGGCGATCGACGCCTACCGTTCGCTGTTCAGCCTTGCCAACGACCCCGGCTCCTACGCGCTGGCCTACCACTGCGAGGGCGGCAAGGACCGTACGGGCTGGGCCACCGCCGCCCTGCTCACGGCCCTGGGTGTGGACCGCGACACGGTCATGCGGGACTACCTGGCCACCAACGACTACCTCGCCACGAGCAACGCCGCCACCCTCGCCAAGCAGGCCCCCGGGATGGCCGCCCGTCTCAAGCCGATCCTGGACGCCAGGGCCGAGTACCTGAACGCATCCTTCGACGAGGTCAAGGCCCGCTTCGGCACCTTCGACGCCTATCTGCGGGACGGACTGGGCCTGAGCGAGCAGGACCTGGAGCGGCTGCGGGAGGCGCTGCTCACCGGCTGACTGACCGGCTGACTGGCCGGCCTCTCGGTCGGCTGGCCGAAAGGCCCGCGGGAGGGAAGGCCTTGTCGCTGGCCACGGTGGCTGTTCCTCGCGCGCCCCCCTTTTGCGAGGCTTCTGCCCCTCCTGGTCGGTCAGGGTGCCCCGATCTACATCATCCGGGACAACACAGACCCAGGCCCTGCACGCCTACCTGCACCGGCGCAACGCCAACGCCCGCCACCCCGACGTCCTCGCCGCACATCGCCGAGAACGCGCCCGTATCCGCAGCGAAGAGGCATCCGCTGGGGCGGACGCCCTCTCAAGGCGGCCTGACGGATGTGCTGTCACAACACTGGCAGACCGTGCCCAAGCGATCCGCGTCGTGGCGGCGACGCGCGGCCCAGACGGTGCCCGCGACAGCGGATCATTTTGGAGGGACGAGGAACCCCTCGGTCACGAGCCGCACCTTGTCCACCACCTCTTCGTCTCCGAGCCGCAACGCGGTGTTGGCGGCGACGAGTACCGCATCGAGCTGGAAGGCAGCGAGGTCGGCGTCGAGCTGAGCGATCTCTCTGGTGCCGACGGCATGGCGCAGCTCGACGGCGATGAGGTCACGCCAGCCGTGTTGGCAGCGGAACAGCACGTCACGTACGGGCCCGGGACGGCTGTCGAAGCCGGCCTGGTTCGCCGCCCAGAAGCAACCGCCTGGGAACAGCGGCACCGACGCGTACTCGATCCACCGATCGATCAGCGCGCGTACCCGCGCCGCGCCACGGGGCGCGGTCCGTGCGGGGCGGACGACCACATCCTCGAACACGTCACGTGCGCACTTTACCGCCGCGACCTGCAGGTTCTCCTTCGTCCCGAAGAGAGTCTGCACGCCGCTCTTACTGATCCCGAGGTCGGTGGCCAGCCGGCCGATGCTGAGCCCGTCCAGTCCTTCCAGTGATGCCACATCCACGGCATGGCGGACGATCGTCCGCCTGGACCGCGCACCACGCAGCACGCGCCGATCCGACGTCAGCGCGTCGGCCTCGTCGGCGGAACGGACAACGTCCCGCTGCTCCACTTCGCTCATTGCCCCATCCTGCCGGATTCCTCTTGCATATAACGTACGACCGATCGTACGTTTACTTCCTGGGGGCGGACAATCAGGAGGTGTGTGCGACTTGGACAGCCGCCGAATGTTTGAGCTGGCGCAGGCGTTGGCCACCGCAAAGAGCCGGCAGGACGTGCCCGCGGCTATGGAGCTCTTCCACCGGGACATGGTCCTGGCCGCTCCGGCTTTCGGGACGAGGGCTCAAGGCCGGGCCGCGAACGAAAGGGCGCTGACCGGGTTCTTCGCCTCCTTCCCTGACTACCAGGTCGCTCTCGAAGGCCACGCTGCCGACGGCGACGCACTGGTCTGCTGGGGGACGGTGAAGATGACGATGACGGGTGACCGGTTCGGCGTGCACCCCAACGGCAGGCGAGCCGAGTTGCCGGTGTTCCTTCAGTTCGCCTTCAAGGACGGCCTGATCGCTGGCGAGCGCTTCTTCTTCGATCTGTCGGAGCTCTGCGCTCAGTCAGGCGTCTCGACCGACGCGGTCAGGCAAAAGCTGTTCGGAGCAGCCGCGTTCGCGCCCTCCACTCCTGGGATCGAACCCATTCATAGGTGAGGGGACATGGCAGCAGATGCTCGGCTGAAAGACATCGACGAGATCAGGACGATGCATCTCTTCGACATGGCCGTGGACTTGAACCCGCGGCTGGACATCGGCCCCGGCCCGTTGGGCCGACGGGTTCTCTTCGGCTCCGCCGGAGGGACATTCGAGGGGCCAAGGCTACGCGGAGAGGTGCTGCCCGGGGGTGGTGACTGGACGTTGTTCCGCCCCGACGGTGTGATGACGCTTGACGTCCGGCTGACATTGCGGACGTACGACGGCGACCTGCTGCACATGACCTATGGCGGCCGCTGGGTCACCCCGCCCGAACTGCGGGCCGACATGGCCGATCCCGCCACGAGGCACCAAGTCGACCCCGCCCGCTATTACTTCCGGACGAATCCCCTCTTCGAAACGGGGGCGAAGCGATACGCATGGCTGAACGACGTCGTCTGCGTGGGTTCGGGGTATCTGATCGAAGGTGGAATCGCGTACAAGGTCTCACACGTTGTGTGAACGACCCCTGTGACAGCAGGAGAAGCGACAAGTGAATCACCGACCCACGCCAGGACGTGCTCTTCCGAGCCGGTGAACAACCGCGCCTACCTGCGGCGTCGCGGTATCCGCTGCACCATTCCGGACAAGGCCGACCAGGTCCGCAACCGCAGGAAGCGCGGGTCCAGCGGCGGCCGGCCACCGAAGTCCGCCCCAGAGGACTACAGGCCCGGCACGCGGTCGAGTGCGGCATCAATCGCCTCAAGAGACATCGAGCCGTGGCCACCAGGTAGGACAAACTCGCGGTCCGCTACGAGGCTACCGTCCTCGTTGCCGCCATCAACGAGTGGTTGTGACGTACTGGTCCGACGACAACTCGAACACCCGTACTCGCCGACCGCAGGTGGGATTGACGGTCTCACGGACCGGATGCATCCCCAGCTTGGTCATGATCCGTTCGGAGGCGTCGTTGCCCACTTGAGTGATGCTGACGATCCGCTCCAGCCCTCGCTCTTCGAACCCGAACCGTACAGCGGCCGCAGCGGCCTCGGTGGCCAAGCCCTGCCCCCAGTGGGAACGTCCCAGCCGCCAGCCGACCTCAACCGCCGGCAGTACCTCCGGCAAGAAGTCGGGCACCGAAAGGCCGGTGAACCCGGCCAGCTCGCCAGTGGACCGGATCTCCACGGCGAACAGGCCGAAGCCCTGTGACTCCCACTCGCTCTCCCATGCCTGGACCCCGTCGCGGGTCTGCTGTTCGTCACGGACGCTGCCGTCACGGATCCACCGCATGACCTCGGGGTCGGCATTGACGGCAGCCATGGGCGCAATGTCTTCCTCGCGCCAGCGACGCAGGATCAAACGGGGAGTCTCAAGCGTGACCATCCAATCATTCTGGATCCCAAATGGGCTCTCCGCCATCCTCACCAGACACTTTCGATACACGCCCCAGCAGTCCGCAGGAAACAACGCCCCCCTCCCGCCACGGGACCGGACGGGGGGCGTTGTGTGTCCACCGCGCGGCGAACTGCCACCCGGACAGGGCGAGGCCGAGTGCGGCGATGAGGCGGCCACGGACGGCAGTGGCCATCGGCCGCGCCGCGGAGGCGTTCCAGCGGCGCATCGGCTCGTACCGGACCGGTGCCAGGGCTTTCCCTGCTCGGCATCCGCCGCCGCGCAGCACTGTGCGCCGCCGAGTTGTTCGACGGCGCACAGGCGCGGTACTCGAATCGGCCGAGGTGTACGGGAGTTACCGGTACGGGCCGTTTCGCCGGGTCAGGACAGGCCGAGTTCGTTGTCGAGGAGGTCGAAGACCTCGTCGTCGGAGGCGGACTCGAAGTCGAAGTCCTGGTCGGACGGGGACTCGTCGTACTCGGCTGCCGCGCCGGTGTCCCGCAGGGCGTTCCACTTTGCCTTGAGAACCTCCAGACGGCCTGCTATCTGCTCGTGGATCTCCTCCGTGATGTCGAGTCCGCCGAAGGTGTTTTCCAGCCTGTCGAGTTCGCCCAGGAGTGCCTCCGGGCCGGAGGACGCCTCGGGTGCGATCCGGGCATGGAGGTGGTCGACGAGTTCTTCCGGCGTCGGGTAGTCGAAGAGCAGGGTCGCCGGCAGGCGGATTCCGGTGAGGGCGCTCAGGCGGTTGCGGAGTTCGATCGCGGTCAGGGAGTCGAAGCCGAGGTCCTGGAAGGCGCGCTCCGGACCGATCTCCGCGACTCCGTCGTGGCCCAGTACGACCGCGACCTGACCGCGCACGGCCTCCAGCACGACCTCGTGGCCCTCCGCCGCGGACAGCCCGGCCAGGCGCTGTGCGAACCCGGCCGCGCTCTCGTCGCCCGCGGCGGCCGCTGCGGTACGTCGGCCCTGCGTGCGGATCAGGCCGCGCAGCAGCGGTTGGGGCTCGCCCTGGGCCCGTAGGGCCGCGAGGTCCAGACGGACCGGGAGCGCCATGGGTTCGGCACTGCCCAGCGCCGCGTCGAAGAGGGCCACGCCCTCCTCGACGGACAGCGGCGGCATCCCCGAGCGGGCCATGCGCTGAAGATCGGAGTCCGACAGCGTGCCGGTCATGCCGCCGTCCTGGGACCAGGGGCCCCACGCCAGCGACGTCGCAGGCAGACCCACCGCATGACGGTGCCGCGCCAAAGCGTCCAGGAAAGCGTTCCCCGCCGCATAGTTGGCCTGGCCCGCGCTCCCGAAAGTGCCCGCCACGGACGAGAACACCACGAACGCGTCCAGCTCCAGGCTCTTGGTCGCCTCATGCAGATTCCAGGCCGCGTCCACCTTCGGACGCAACACCGCCGCCAGCCGCTCCGGAGTCAGCGACCCGATCACTCCGTCGTCGAGAACGCCGGCCGTATGCACCACAGCGGTGGGCGCATGACGGGCCACGAGGTCGGCCACGGCCTCCGCATCGCTCACATCGCACGCCTCGACGACGACCTCCGCGCCGTACTCCGCAAGCTCGACCACCAGTTCCTCAACACCCTCGGCAGCCGGACCACGGCGGCTGACCAGCAACAGACTCCGCACCCCGTGC